>CAIJRY010000201.1 GCA_903823215.1 uncultured Spartobacteria bacterium | reverse complement strand
GAAAGTCCGAAAAATTTATCGTGCTGTTTGCAGCGGAACTTTTCGGCAATTGACCGGTCGCATCGAGACGACTATTGGCCGCAGTTCGCGCGACCGGAAGAAAATGTCCGCGCAACCCGCGCGCGGCCGGCCGGCATTGACGGAATACCGGGTACTACGGCAACACGCCGATTGCGCGTTGGTGGAACTCACGCTGCATACCGGCCGCACCCATCAGATTCGCATCCACCTATCCCATTCCGGTATTCCAGTTGTGGGGGATAAAATCTACGGGCCTTCGGAGGAGTGTTATCTTGAGTTCATCAATACCGGTTGGACATCCGGCTTGGAGCAGAAACTCTGGCTACCCCGACACGCACTTCATTCATGCCTGTTAGGGCTCACAATTGGGGGAATCCGTCATCATTGGGAATCTGCTCTTCCCGAGGATCTTGTCCGACTGCTGACCGCCTGTGACTAATTTTATCCTTTTGGAGGATTGGAGCTGAAGACTGCAAGGGTCGTCTTTTCGATGAATTGCTTATTCGATGCAATCATCCCGAAGATTTTATCATGCAGGGGACATGGTTCGCCGACACCGCACCAACTCTCGCCGAAAGGACAATTGTTGTTGGTGGAAGTTTGCTCAAACAGGGAGACAATATCCTGTAGACAAATTGCATCGGGAGATTTGGCAAGCGTGTAGCCGCCACCGGGTCCCGGTTGACCATTGACCATTCCTGCCGAAGCCAGTTGGGTGAGCAGCTTGGCGGTTAGCGCGCGTGAGATTCCACGAGATTCCGCAATTTCACCTGATCCGGCTCGTCGCGTGGGATCCGTTGCGAGATAACTCATCACGGCAATCGCATTGGCGGCAGTTTTTCCGTAAATGAACATGGTATTAATCTTTGGTTGAGGGTATTTCCTACTGGTTGTAAATTATTCACAAAATGTGGATAGCCTGAAAAGAATTAAAGATAAATATTTATGACTTCCCCTCGTGCAGTTATTCTTCGTTGGCTTCCCTGGCTGTTGATTCTGCTAGGAATCTTCGCGTTCTGGAAATGGCAGAGTCTTGCCCAGCCAGTCAGCTACACCACTAGCGAGGTGACCCGGGGCACGCTGGAGGATGCAGTGACTGCAAGCGGATCATTGGAGGCAAGTGAATATGTTGATATTGGGACACAGGTATCCGGCGTGCTTCAAAAGCTCTGTGTAAAACTTGGGCAGAATGTGCAAAAGGGGGATTTGTTGGCACTGATCGATCCGACAGTCTTTGAAGCCCGGGTTGCTGAAGACGAGGCAACCCTCGATAATTTGGAAGCTCAAATGGGAGCCTCTGATGCTGCACTGAAGCTTGCTGACCAGCGGCTTAAACGAAATCAGAATCTTCTCAAGAGCGACGCGGTGAGTCTTGATGAGTTGAACCGTTCCGAGGCCGAGTTTTCGCGTGCCAAATCCTCCATCGAGGCTCTCAAGGCGGATATCGACAAAGCCAAAAATAGCATCAAGGCCTCAAGGGCAAATCTGGGATATACTAAGATATACTCTCCCATGGACGGTACGGTTGTTCAGGTTCAGGCTCGTGAAGGACAAACTCTGAATGCCAGTCAGACGGCCCCGATACTTTTTCGACTGGCCAATCTTCACACGATGACGGTTGAGGCACAGGTATCAGAAGCTGATATCCAGCGCATCCATCCGGGGATGCCTGTCTACTTCACCACGCTTGGAGATCCTGACACGCGACACGAAAGCTTGGTAAGAGGAGTGGAACCCACGCCAGCCACAACAAATCCGCCAATTTTTTACAACACACTCTTCGATGTGACCAACGAGAATCTTAAGCTCATGCCCGAGATGACCGCCCAAGTTTTTTTCCCTATGATCTCCAAAACCAATGTGCTCATCATGCCGATTGCCGCGCTTGATTACGCCCGTCTACAACACCCTCCCGAATTAGGAAAATCAGCAAATTCCAAGGGTAAAAAACAGCGTTTGAACAAAGTCTTCGTATTGAGGGACGACAAGCCCGTGGAAGTCGAAGTCGCGCTTGGGATGAGTAACCGGGTTTCCGTGGAGGTGATCTCCGGGCTTTCCGATGAAGATGATGTCGTCACTGGCCCCATGGATCTGGGAGCAAGTTCTCGTCCTCGCGTCATGATCCGTTAAAAGCATGACGGATATTCAGGATAACATAGGCTCGGAATGTTCTGATAAAATCATTCCTCCGGCAGTCCTGCTGAAGAATATTATCAAGCGTTACCCGGTGGGCGATGCGGAGATCGAAGTTCTCCATGGAGTCTCGCTGAATATTGAAGTTGGCGAATTTGTGGCGATCATCGGCCCCTCCGGATCTGGAAAAACAACCCTGATGAACATTCTTGGTTTGATGGATACGGCGACAGAGGGGCGTTTTGAACTTCAGGGACGGAATGTCTCAAGCCTTTCCGCAGATCAGCGGGCCGAGGCTCGCGGACGGATTTTCGGGTTTATCTTTCAGCGCTACAACCTTCTTACGACTCAGACTGCATTGGAGAATGTCGAGCTTCCGGGTTTCTACATCGGTATGCCGGCTGAGAAACGCAAGGAACGCGCTCTGATGCTGCTCCAGAGCCTTGGCCTTGGACATCGCACAGCCAATCGCCCCACCCAACTTTCCGGCGGAGAACAGCAACGCGTCGCCGTCTCCCGGGCACTCATGAATGGCGGCAGCATCATTCTTGCCGATGAACCTACGGGTGCCCTTGATACCTCCCGAGGCAAGGAGCTGATGCTCAAGATTCATGAACTGCACAAAAACGGACATACTGTGATCCTCATCACACACGATCCGGGAGTGGCTGCCGAGGCTGATAGGGTGATCCGCATCGTGGATGGAAATATCATTTCCGATGAGAGACAGCCTTCACGGGCTCTGCCGATTATTCAGTCACAGGACGACAGTGCTGAGGACGACAGTGCTGAGGAAGAGGTGCTGGGAGTTCATCCGTCGCTGGGTCTTCCCGAACCCGCGCTCAGGAAGAGGATTGTTCTTTTTGCCGGATTCATGGAAGCGGTGCGCATGGCCACACATGCCCTGAGGGCAAATCTTTTCCGTACCTTTCTTACGATGCTTGGAGTCATCATTGGCGTTTCCTCAGTGGTGGCCATGCTGGCAATCGGCGAAGGATCACAACAGAGCATGATGCAGTCCATGAGCAGGATGGGAACCAACATGTTACGCATCGAACCAGGGGCCAAGACATCGCTTCAGGGTGGCGTACTCACTCTGCTTGATGTCGCGGCCATCAATAACATTAATCATGTGCGTCAGATTGTTCCACGAGTCTGGTCCACGCAGATTCTGCGTTACCGTGACAAGGCTTACTCGTGTGGTGTTGCTGCGGTGTCACCCAATTATGCCGATGCTGAGAACCGGATCGTCGTTATGGGAAGTTTTTTTAATCAAAGAGATAATGAGACCTGCGCTCCGGTGGTGGTGCTAGGGATGAAGTCTTATCTGGAGCTATTTCAGAGGGGGGAGAACCCCTTGGGAAAATATATTCTTCTTAATAATGCCCCCTTCATGGTGGTGGGCGTTGTGACGGTACGAGGCGGTCATGGGGACGGAAGAGATCGTGAGGATGATGTGGCCTACATTCCCATTGCAACCGGAGAGGCCCGAATCTTTCGCAGTCCCAGACTTTCCCAAATCGGAGTGCAGGTGGATGAGTTTAAGAATGTCGATCTTGTTCAGGATGAGATCAGGACTCGACTGAATAGGCTTCGGAATCAGGAGGATTTTCGCATCTTTAACCAGGCGGCCATGATCGAGGCGCAGCGTCATGCTCAGGATACTTTTCGCTTTCTTCTGGGGTCTGTTGCTTCCGTGGCACTGATCGTGGGAGGCATTGGGGTGATGAACATCATGCTTGTGAATGTCGTGGAGAGGACGCGCGAAATCGGTGTTCGCATGGCTTGTGGAGCCAGAAGTCGGGATATCCAGCTTCAGTTTTTGACCGAGGCAGTCCTGGTATGCCTCATGGGAGGAGTGATCGGAGTGATTTTGGGAGCTCTTATTTCCAGCGGCCTTGTCGTCGGTGATACCAAGGCCGTCTTGACACTGCCACCCGTCATTGTTTCCTTCGGGGCGGCTTTTGTCACCGGCGTACTCTTTGGCTACTGGCCTGCCCGTAAGGCTTCTCAGCTCGATCCCGTGGTGGCTCTTAGTGCAGAATAACTTCGATGAGAGTTATTTGTTCCCTATTCAATCCCCTGCTGGTCTGCTCCCTACTGATTGGACTGGCGGGGTGTTCAACTCCCAAAAAGTCCCCTCCGAGTGCGCCGGTTCCTCTTCCCACTCAGTGGAAGGCATCCTCAGTGAGATCCCCTATCACTCCTTCCGGTTGGCTCTCATCTTTCCATGATCCGAAACTCGACTCCATAGTGGGGAGTGTCATTTCGGATAATTTTAATCTGAAGGCCGCCGCCGCACGTCTTCAGGCAGCCATCGCTCAATCCCATGTTACCTCCGCCGATCTCTACCCCCAGCTGGGAGGGGCGGGAGCCGCAGCAGTGGGTGACACCCCTCTCTATAACGCAAAAGACTTGGGATATCAGATTGATCCGCGCAACTGGAACTACTCGCTCAATCTACGGATGAGTTGGGAGATTGATGCATGGGGTCGGTTGAGGGGGCTTTCTCAAGCCGCCAAAGCCAATGAGGCTGCGGCCATCTTTGCCTATGAGGGAGCCCGTCTTTCCCTTGCCGGAGAGGCTGCCAAGGCTTGGTTCTCCGTGCTGGAAAGCCGCGAGCAAATTCATATTGCGGAGGAGACCCTTGCCAGTTTGCGCAAAACCTATGCACTCGCAAAAACCCGCTATGACAATGGGGCTGTCTCCGCATTTGATGTGAGTCTGAGTAGTTCTGATGCCACCGCGGCCGAAGGCAATCTCGTGCAGCGTCGGGAAAATTTTGATCAGGCTAAGCGCTCACTGGAAACGATTCTCGGGCGGTATCCATCGGCGGAATTGGAAACCGGAAATTTTCAAATGCCCCATTTAGCGGTTTCGGTGCCAGCTGGTCTTCCATCGGAGCTTCTACTGCGCCGTCCCGATCTGCGTACCGCGGATTGGGATCTTTTTGCATCGGAGAACAGGGTCTTCTCTGCCAAGGCTGACCGTCTTCCCCGTCTGGCCCTGACCTCCACGGCCGGGACCCCCTCCATTCTCCTGCAAAATCTCACTAACGACCAAAGTTTTCTCTACACGCTGGCAGCAAACCTGACTCAACCCATTCTGGATGGCGGACGCATCTCGTGGAATATCAAGCTTACAAAAGCATATCGTGATGCAGCAGCAGCTACCTATTCCCAACAGGTGCTCATTGCATTTCGTGAAGTGGAGAACGCCCTTTCCAATGAACTATCGCTCTGCACACGCGAGCAGTTGCAGAGGAAAGCCCTTGAAGAGTTGCGCTCCGCCTACCGTATCGCGGAGGTGCGATACAAGGCGGGGCAGATCGATATCGTTTCCTTCCTTCAGGCACAACGCAGCATGCTTGGACAGGAGAGCCTCTTGGTGAACACTCAACTCTTGAGGTTGAACAACCGCATTGACCTCTACCTGGCACTAGGAGAACCCTACGGACGCAAATCCCCGACTTCCTATTTCAGAGACTCCTCACTCAAGCTCCCACTTCCAAAACCATCATAGCTCCGGCCTGTGGCATGGGAAAAATCATGTCAATAAATTCCGGTTGATGAGCTCACTGGCGAGGAGCTGCCTCTTGCGTTCCAGTCCCCATCGGTAGCCGGTGAGTTTTCCTTGGGAGACGATCCGGTGACATGGAATCACGATGGAGAGATCGTTTTTACCCACGGCCTGACCGACAGCTCGGGTGGCTCTTGGACGACTAATTGCTTTGGCAACCGCGCCATAAGTCATTGTGGAACCTCTGGGAATCGATCGGAGAAACTCCCAGATCGTCAGCTGAAAAGGGGTGCCAATGGCGAGCACTGGAATCTTCTCAGGTTGTGTCAATGCAAGATGGATGAGTTTTGCGACAGCAGGTGAGGGATGAAACTTTGCACGGAACCAGACTGATTGAAGGCCGACAAGCGTCTGGCGATGATTTTCGGTAAAGTGTAGCGCGAGAAGATGGGTTGGCGTCCCGATGGCAACGCAGTCACCGAATGGAGTGGAAGCAAATCCATGGGAAATCCGATTGATGGAGCGCACACGAATATCATGGGGAGCTAGCCAGAGATCCATCGTTTGCATCATGTTCCATCAGATTTATGGACGTGCCGAATCACTCGGTGCAAGTTTCACGAGCACCTCATTGCGTCGAAGGAATCCCGGAGTCCACGGAGGATTGTAGTAAGCAAACAGAAGCGTGCCGCTCGACGGGATCTTCCGAGAGCTGATCCATGCAAGCAATTTTTTAGCAGCTGCCTCACTGGCCTCCGGGTTGTCCGATCCGCTGAATCGGTAACATGCATAGCGGGAGGGAGGAGTCACGGCGAGCTTAAGATCCGGATTGGAAGGGGTAGGTGCGCCGTGTTCCACAACCTTTTTGGGCAGGATGAAACTCATCATGCCCGAGCGGCTCCCTGTCATGAGCACAGGTGTGGTCATTGCAATCTTTTCAGAACTTTCGTTGCGGCCCTGGATGAAGCGGAAGAGTTTCATGAAAGCACCATCCTCTCCGCGCCGCTGCATGGGAGTTGTGACAAGGGTCAGTTGAGGATAGTCCCGGATTTCAAACGCTCCCTCCGAGGAGATAACACTGTAATCCGGGGATTCATACTTGGTGCCTGTGCAGCCAGTAAATAGCGTGGAAAGCAACGAGATCATCAGGGGGATGGCAAGAAAGGGTAGTCGAAAATGAGCCACCTCTCCATTCCAGTGGAAGATCCTCCAGCCGTCAAAGATTAAGGGGGTGGTTTTCAAGAAACTTGTCTTTTTAGACAGGTTGTCAAAGGATCAGTCCATGCCTCGCGTTGTTGCCGCACCCATGTGTCTGGAACAGACAATCTCCTACAATCTCTCAGGATGGCAGCTTTTTCTATTCTGCGTTGTGTTGCCGATACTGCTCTCATTGACGGGGCTCTGGATTGCACGGCGGATCATCCCCTCGCATTATCTGAATCAGAATCACGATGTTACCGGGCCGTTTTTCAGCACATTGGGGACGGTTTACGGAATTTTTCTGGCCTTTATCGTCTCCACCACATGGCAGGCGTTTTCCACTACCCAGTCCAACCTTGTTCAGGAGGCGAGGTTTCTTGGAAATATCTATTTCACAACCAATGCGTTTCCGGAGCCAGTGAGGGGAAATTTGCAGCATCTCCTCATCGAGTATAGGGATTCCCTGATCAAGGGCGAGTGGCAGACAATGGAACGAGGAGAGGCGAATCCAAAGACTTCCGAATTGCTCAAGAAGATCGGCTACGCCTACATGAATTACAGGGTGACGGATCCCGCCGTGGGGCCGTTTCTTCAGGAGTCGATTCACATGCTCTCGGCGATGACCGGCCTCCGTGCCTCGCGGATCGATGATTCCAGTTCGGGACTGCTTCCCGTTCTCTGGTGCGTGTTATTGCTTGGAGCCGTGGCGACGATCGGATTCTCTTTCCTTTTTGAAGCCCGTAATTTCAAAGCTCAGGCAGTCATGACGGTGCTTCTGACTGGTGTGATCAGTATGACATTTTTCACGATCATCAACCTTGATTTTCCTTTCACTGGCGTGACTACCATTTCCCCGGAACCGATCGAGCATCTGGAGATGAAATGAGAGGGCTGTGTTTTGTGGAAGATGACGCAGGAATTCAAAAGAGTGGGCTGCATCAGCCGATGCAGCAAAAAAGATCCGGCTGGTGATTGAGGTTGTAAGCGATGCCCGGATGTTCAGCCTGATCACACCGGAACGAATCTCTAAGGAAAAAACCTTCATGGATATAGTTATCCTCTTCTCTGAGAGGACGAGCTGATTTAGTATTTACTGGATGAGATCTCCTAAAAAAAAGTCACAGGAAGTGTTTCATGAAGCAGTCCCTGCAAAGAATGTTTTTTCGTTGAAGGTGGCCAATGCACCCGAGAAATCGTGGGCACCAACAATTCAGTTTGATAAGCTTGCCGCCCTTCCCGAACTCCAAGAGTATACGGATGCGTTTCGCAAGGCCACAGGGCTGCCTTTTCTTAAACTTGTTCCACCAGAGGAACTGAAATCGTGCATCGTTTTTGACAACGGGGCCAACCCGCTTTGCTTCATTGTGAGAAGTTCCCAGATCGGCTGTCGGGAATGCCTGAAATCTCAACGCTCCCTCCTTAAAAAAGCGAACGCTGCATTGGAAGTGCATCACAAACATTGCTTTGTTGGGCTCAATGCATTTGCGGTACCTGTGATGAACGGAAAAAAGCATTTGGGAACACTGGTGAGCGGTCAGGTATTCCTGCGCCAACCTACAGAACGGGATTTTGAAAAAGTATCCCAGATCTTCTCGAAGGAGAAGGGGGTACAAT
>CAIJRY010000200.1 GCA_903823215.1 uncultured Spartobacteria bacterium | reverse complement strand
GAGAGCAATGAGGAGGCCGCTACCGCCGCGGAGGCTCCCGTGATTATTGACCCGCGCAAGGTCATTCACATCAAGCCTCCGATTCAGATCAAGGAGCTTGCAACGCAACTGGAAGTCCCTCCCTTCAAGATTATCAAGGATCTGATGGGAATGCAGATTTTTGCCAACATCAACCAGTCCGTCGAACCGGAAATCGCCTCCAAGCTCTGCGAGACCTACGGTTTTATCTTCGAGCGCGAAAAGCGTGTTTCCGGAGGAGGTGTCCACAAGGAAGAAAAGGTTGTTGTTGAACCTCCCAAGCCGATTGAAGAAAAACCTGAGGAGAAAAAACTCCGTGGACCGATCATCACTTTCATGGGGCATGTCGATCACGGTAAAACCTCCCTACTCGACGCGATCCGTCGCAGCAAGGTTGCTTCCGGGGAGGCCGGTGGCATCACTCAAAGAATCGGAGCCTACTCCATCGACTGGAAGGGTAATCCCATTACTTTCATTGACACGCCTGGTCATGCCGCATTCTCCGCCATGCGTGCGCGTGGAGCGAATGTCACCGACATTGTAGTGCTTGTCGTGGCCGCTGATGACGGGTTGATGCCTCAGACTCTGGAGGCATTGAGCCATGCCCAGGCCGCAAAGGTCACCATCATGGTGGCGATCAACAAATGCGACCTCAAGACGGCAAATACAGATCGCGTGAAGCAACAGCTTCAGGAAAAAGGACTCGTTCCCGAAGACTGGGGTGGTGAAACCGTCGTTTGCGAAGTTTCCGCCCACACTGGTGCCGGGATTGACAACCTCCTTGAGATGATGTCCCTGCAGGCGGAAGTTCTGGAACTGAAGGCCAATCCGGATCAACCTGCCCGCGCAAGCGTGATTGAGGCACAGGTCGAGGCCGGTCGAGGTCCGACAGCCACCGTGATCGTGAATTCCGGCACATTATCCGTGGGCGATTCATTTATCTGCGGCTGTTACTGGGGCAAAGTGAAGCAACTTATCAACGAGGAGGGGCAACCGTTCAAATCTGCGGGCCCTGCAATGCCCGCCAAAGTGCTTGGACTGAGCGGTCTCCCCAATGCTGGCGACGAACTTGTGGTCATGGAGAATGAGCGCTCTGCGCGGCAACTCAGTGAGGAAAGACTGGATGCCCTCCGCAAAGAGAAGCTGGCAGCACCGAAGAGGGCGACCTTGGAGAATCTTTTTGCCAATCTTGAGGCCGATCAGAAGAAGATCCTTCAGATCATCATCAAGGCCGATATGCAGGGATCGCTTGAAGCGATCATAGGAACACTCAATGATATCCCCCAGGAGAAGATCGATCTTAAGGTGATTCATGCTGCCGTTGGACCGATTACCGAGAGTGATGTCCTGCTTGCCAGTGCCTCCGATGCGATCGTCATCGGCTTCGGTGTCAAGGTCGAGAACAGTGCCAACAGCGCGACCCGCAAGGAGGGTGTTCAGATCAAATTGTTCAGTATTATCTACGAACTTGTCGATCAGATGCGCGATGCGATGACAGGACTTCTGGATCCAGAACTTCGCGAAGCCATCATCGGCCATGCGGAGGTGAAACAGATTTTCGAACTTACCAAGGGAGTAGTCGCAGGCAGCATGGTAACGGATGGCCGTATCTCGCGTACCGCCCGTGCCCGTGTTCTTCGCCGTCGTCAAGCCGTGTATGACGGTGGTCTTTCCACGCTCCGTCGTTTTACCGAGGATGTCAAAGAAGTGCGCGCCGGTTTAGAGTGCGGTATCCGGCTTGGGGATTTCTCGGAATACGAGGTTGGTGACATTATCGAGTGTTACACACTCGAAAAGGTCGCCCAGGCACTGTAACTCAATTTTTCACATTCCCCGGGCCCTTCCCGGGGACATTTCTCTCATTATGTCACTCCGGTTGCTACGAGTCTGTGAACTGATCAAGCGGGAACTTGGTGTCATCGTCGGACGGGAAATCAGATTTGAGGCCCCTCTCGTATCGGTGCGCGCCGTAGATATCACGCCTGATCTCAAGAATGCACATGTCTTCATCAGTGTGATTGGCACCAATTGGCAGAAGGATGAGGCACTCAAAGTGCTCAATGAGAAGCGCCAGCACCTTCAGCATGAACTTTCCAGAAGAGTCATCCTAAAGTATACGCCTCTTCTGCATTTTCAGTTGGATGAATCGATCGAGAGGGGAACGCGTGTACTCAACCTTCTCGATGAAATTGAACAGACCCTACCTCCCGATGAGACCCCTGGCGATGAGCACAAGCAAGACCACCCTGGAGAGCGATGAGGAATGCCTCGTTTGCCGAAATCCGTGATTCCTTAAGGGGATGCCGCCGCATTCTGGTTGCGAGTCATCTGCGACCTGATGCAGATGCCTTGGGATCCACGATCGCCGCGGCAATATGGCTGCGTGACGAAGGGCATGAAGTCACTGCATGGAATGAAGATGGCATGCCAGAGAAATTTTCCTTTCTGCCATGCTCGGATTTGGTGACAAGGCCTGCTGGGTCGACGGTATCTTTCGACGCTGTTCTAACCCTTGATACATCGATTAAAAAACGACTTGGCACCGTGGCTTCTGCTGCCAGCGCTCCGCTCTGGATCTGCATTGATCATCACAGGAGCAATGAGGGATATGCAGATCTCAATCTTATTGATCCCGATCGTCCCGCCACAGGAGAAATACTGACCAAGGCATTTCTCGAATCGGATATTTCCATTACCGCTGAAATGGCGGTGAATCTTTTTGCTGCGATTTCCACTGATACTGGTTCCTTCCAATATCAGGGCACGGGGGCCGAAACCTTCGAGCTTGCCGCAGCCTTGATACGCCATGGAGTTGATGTTGCTGAAGTCTCCAGGTTGCTCTACGAGAGTCAGCCGCGCCGCCGGTTGGAACTCCTTCGTCATGCCCTGATCAATGCACGCTTCAGCTGTCATGACCGCGTGGCAAGTTTTTGCCTTTCCTTGGCTGATATTGCCCGTCTAGGCATCGTTTCTGAAGATAACGAGGGAATCATCGATCACCTGCGATCAGTCGATGGAGTGAGGGCGGCGGCTTTCTTTGAGGAACTTCCAGATGGAAAAGTCAGGCTCAGCCTGCGCTCCAAGGATTCTGACTTTGATGCTTCCGCACTCTGCGGACTGTTTGGCGGTGGCGGCCACAGGATGGCCTCCGGAGCTAGAATCAGGGGTTCGTTGCACGAAGTCGAGGAACTGGTTCTTGGTGCCATTTGTACGGCGATCGAAAAGACTGAAAATTAACAACCTCTATCCCCATGCGTATTGATTCTGTAATTGATGGTGTCCTGCCGATTGACAAGGCCTCGGGAATGACTTCCCACGATGTCGTTGCGATTGCCAGGCGAGTTCTGGGAACCAGGAAGATAGGCCATTGTGGGACTCTTGACCCGCTGGCTACCGGCCTGCTTCTGCTGACACTTGGACGGGGAACCAAAATACAGGATCTTCTCATGAGTGAGGACAAAGAGTATGTCGGGACAATGAAACTGGGTGAAGTTACCGACTCGCAGGATGCTGACGGCGAGGTGATAGGCTCTCTTCCTGTGCCGCAGCTCTCTTTGGAACAACTTGAGTCCGCCTTCACGAAATACGACGGGGATTTCTATCAGCTCCCTCCCATGGTTTCCGCAATCAAGAAGGATGGCGTGGCACTTTACAAGCTCGCCCGTCAGGGCAAAACAGTGGAGAGGGAACCTCGTTTTGTCCACATTTATGCCCATCAAATATTGGAAGCAAGGCTTCCTGAAATCGACTTTCGCGTAGTCTGTAGCAAGGGATTCTATGTGCGTACCTATGCTCATGACATTGGAAATGATCTCGGTTGCGGCGCACATCTTAGCGCCCTGCGCCGTACCAAATCGGGCCGCTTCGATGTCGATCAGGCCTTTCGTGCGTCGGAGCTCAAAACTGCTTCCCGCGAGGAAATCCTAAGCAAACTGCTGACGCTTCCCCAGGTCTCGCGTCTTCGCGGAGCCTGAAATTATTAGAATCTAGAGTGATAAAAAAATTCGCAAGCAAGAAGGGGTAAGAAAGATCGAGATTTCTACTTTTATGGCCATTTTGTTTATTCCGGTGTGTTTTTTTCATAAATGAAAATCCTGCGATCCATCGCTGATCTCAAGAGTATCCCCGGACCGGTGGTGCTGGTGGCAGGAACCTTTGATGGACTGCATCTCGGGCATCATGCGCTCATCCACGCTGCGATGGATAAAGCTGAACGCATCGTTGGAACGCCTGTGGTGATGACATTCGACCGTCATCCTGCTTCCGTCACGCGACCTGCACTTGCACCTAGATTGCTGACAAGCAACAAAACCAAACTGGCTCTGTTGGAACGGATGGGAGTGCCCGTGGTGCTTCTTCTGGAGTTCAATCCCCTGCTGGCTTCGGTATCCGCGGAGGAGTTCATCCGTGGTTTTCCTGCATCTCTGCATGAAATCTGCGTTGGATCGCAATGGTCATTTGGTCATCGTGGTGCAGGAAATGTCACGCTGCTCAAACAGCTCGGAGACGATCTGGGATTTGCCGTGACAAGCATCGCTCCGGTCGAGGTTGAAGGCAAACCGATCAGCAGCACTCGGATCAGGACAGCTATTGCCAATGGGAATTTTGCGGAAGCTTCCGCCTGCCTTGGAAGATGCTTTATTTTGATTGGCGAAGTCGTCAGGGGTGCAGGAATCGGTGCCACAATTGGTTTCCCGACAGCAAATATCGAAAGCGCGGGAATGCAACTTCCCCCCGATGGAGTCTATGCGGTGAGGGTGCATCGCGACAAAATGATCCTGAACGGTGTTGCAAACATCGGGCTTCGTCCCACACTTGATTCCCTGGCTCCATATCGCACCGTGGAAGTCCACCTTTTCGATTTTTCTGAACTCCTCACAGGCCAGGAACTTGCGATCGAGTTCATCGAGTACCTTCGTGGGGAAGAAAAATTCCCCAACCTTGCAGCTCTGACAGCGCAAATAGCCAAAGATTGCGAACGGGCCAGATCTGTCCTGATTCCAAAAAACTAAACGATCTCCGCCACCACCCGGTCGTATGCTTCCCTGGGGTTTTGCGCGGCAGTGACGGGTCTGCCGATTACCAGCCAATCGGCTCCGGCATGGATTGCCTCTGCTGGTGACATTACGCGTTTCTGATCTCCGGCGGCGGCCCAGATCGGACGCACCCCCGGCGTGACAAGACGGAGTCTTCCGGCATGGATATTTCGCACAGCCGTAATCTCACGAGGGCTGCACACAATGCCTCCGATGCCGGCGGCAGCGGCAAGTCCCGCCAGGCGTAGAACATGGGCTTCAGGTTCCACAGTGATGCCTGTCGCGGAGAGTTGTGGCAGATCCATGCTGGTCAGGACTGTGACGGCTAGCAGCAGGAGATCCGACCCATCGGCAGCCTTGGCAGCCGCCTCTAGCATCACCGGTCCTCCGCAGGCGTGGAGCGTCGTCATAGCGACGCCGAGTCCGGCTGCAGAACGCACGGCATGAGCGACGGTATTGGGTATGTCATGGAACTTGAGATCGAGGAAGACGGAACATCCGCGAGCCTGAACCGCCTTCACGACAGAAGGTCCTTCGGCTGTAAAAAGTTCGAGTCCAATCTTGCAGAGACCCGAAAATTCGCCATCCCCAGCGATGGAATCGAGCAACCGGAGTGCGCCGTCGGTGTCAGGAACATCGAGGGCAACGATGATTTTTTCTTGGGCGAAGGACGGTAGTTTCACACGATGAAGGTAGATGGACAGAATCACACTCGCCGCGCACGCTAAGATCAATCTTTCTCTCCGAATTCTCGGCAAGCGAGAGGATGAATTTCATGAACTGGAGACACTCATGACTCGCATCGATTTACACGATGATGTTGAGATGATGCACGGGGCAGGAAGGGGGATATGTTTTACATGCAATGATCCCGATCTCCCCATGGGCCCGGATAATCTGTGCGTCAAGGCGGCGAACTCGTTTCGCGACGCGGCGGGATTGGATCACGGAGTGGCTATCACGCTCATGAAGCGTATTCCCCATGGAGCAGGTCTCGGTGGTGGAAGCAGCGATGCAGCTGCCGTCCTGTTGGGACTCAATGAACTTTTTGATTACCCCCTGGTCTCCGAAGAACTTCATCAGATCGCGGCAACGCTCGGTTCGGATGTTCCCTTTTTCCTCGGTAACGGGCTGTCATGGTGCAGGGGGAGGGGGGAGCTTCTGGAAGCTGCAGGGCCCTTGCCTGATCGTGGTATTCTGCTGATTAAGCCTCCTTTTCCGGTGCCGACAGCCTGGGCTTATCAACGGTACGCCGCAATGAAAGTGGCAGCACGCGGAATCTCTCAGGATGATGCCCAGTGGCTGGAGAAGATCATGCTTGTTAATGATCTTGAAGCCCCTGTTTTTGAAAAATTCATTCTCCTTGCTGTCATGAAGAACTGGCTGAGGAGACAGCCGGAGGTGGAGTCGGCATTGATGAGCGGCTCCGGTTCCACGATGGTGGCGATCATCGCACCTAGTGTCAGCCCTGATCGTGTGAGCGATCTTCGCGAACGCATCATTGCCGACTTCGGACCGACCTTTTGGATATGTGAATCACGGTTTCTGAATACCTGAAGTAAATAAAAAGATTCGGTTGGAGTTGTTCTCCCTCATGAGTTCCTATCTCCGCAGGCCCTCGGGATCGATCTCGATCCTTCCAAATCCACTTGCCGAGAGGGCGGCAATCAAAGTGATCTGGAGCCTTTCCAGTCGATGCATTTCTTCCGGTGCGACCTGAATTTTTGCACCAGGTCGGGGGATTAGAGAATTGTCAGGGGGCAGATAGCGGACGCGAAAATCCCTAAAACCGAACTGACGGACGATCGCTTCACCCTGTTCCACAAATCCAAGGGCATCACGTGTCACCCTTGTTCCATGCGGAATCCGAGAGCTGAGGCAGGGCTGTGCGGGTGCTTCCGCAGTAGGCAATCCGAGACGGTGGGAGAGTGCCCTGACATCGGCTTTTGTCAGCCCCGACTCCTTGAGCGGGGCGATGACGCAATATTCCAACGCAGCCTGTGAACCAGGCCTCAGATGCGGGGGGTCATCCGCATTCTCTCCATAGGCGATGGCGGCAAATTTTTTCATTTCGGCAATCTCTTCCATTCGGGTGAAAAGCTCAGCCTTGCAAAAATAGCACCGGTTGGGCGGATTTTCGGCATAGCGTTCGTCATCAAGTTCATTTGTGGTGACGACCTGCACAGTGACACCCAGCTTGCCGGCCACATGCAGAGCCGCTTCCAGGGAGGCGCGGGGAAGGCTGGGAGAATCAGCGATTATCCCCACGCATTGATCCCCAAGAGTCTGATGAGCGATGGCGAGTAGCAGCGTGCTATCAACACCTCCCGAATATGCGATGAGCAGCGGGGCACGCTGACGCAACATCCCTCGGAGAGTTGCCTCCTTGCGTTCAAGAGAACCTTCGCCAAGATTCTCACTCGGACTTCCCGAAAAAAGTAAGGAGGGTGAATTGCTCACCGAGAAATGTTGCCTGTTTTGTGAAAATTAGCAAAGCAGTGAAAAAACCGTTGCAATCGCGACAGGGAATTTTAATCTTCCAAGCATCATGGCTGATGTATCCAACAAGTATCCCGAAAATGCCGCAGGTCCTTACTACTGTGATGACCAGTGCATTGATTGTGACCTGTGCCGCGAAACGGCACCCGCCAACTTCAAGCGCAATGAAGATGGTGGCCACTCCTATGTCTTCAAGCAGCCTGAGACTCCCGAAGAGGAAGCGCTTTGCAAGGAAGCCATGGAAGGCTGCCCTGTTGAGGCCATTGGCAGCGACGCCTAGGATTCTATACGTTCTGTTACCCTGACGGAAGAGTACATACCTTCGGTCAATCCGGTCAGCCGTTTTCCAAAAAAGAAAACTGTTGCAGTCAAGTTGTTGGAGGAATGGAGGGGTCTTTCCGACAATATTCGCCCCGATCGTGCGGTGAGCATTGGAGATGTGCTTGGTAAATTGATCCCCAAGCTAGGTATCGTGACCCGAATCAGGGAAGCAGACATCAGTGCAGCATGGAAGGATATCGTCGGAGACTTCATTTCCCTGCACTCACAGCCTGATCGTCTCGTCTCGGGCACCCTTCATATCCGAGTGCTTCAGTCGAGCGTTCGTTATGAGTTGGACCGAGTCTGGAAACCCGAGATCATCCGCAAGTTAAGGGAGCGGTTTGGAGAGAAAACAATCCGAGAGATCAAATTTATCCTATGAACTTCGGGGAACGAATCATCTGCATTCACGGGTTGGAGGTGATGGCCCAGGTGGGTGTTCCCGACGAAGAAAGAGGAGTATCTCAACGCCTGCTCATCGATCTCCGTTTCGCTGCGATCTTACAACCCGACTCACTCAACGACGATCTTGCGCTAACCGTCGATTATGGTGCCGTCAGTCAGCGGATCTTGGAAATGGTGGAGGAACGCCCACGAAGGCTGATTGAAACACTTGCTGATGAAATGTCTGAAAGATTGTTGAAAGATTTTTCCCTGCAATGGATCGAACTGACCATCAGAAAATTCATTCTCCCCAATGTGGAATGGGTGGCGGTGAGTGTGACAAAGAGAATACAGAAATAGGAATTTAGAATTCAGGAGGACGGGAAGAGGAAGGTGGCTACAGAAGCAATCCATCATCCTTTTCCACTACTGAAACATCAGGACGATATACGCAGCGAAGAGGAGCAGGTGGACGAACCCTTGCAGAATATTGGTCTGCCCCTGTCCGAAAGTGATCATACAGGTGGCGAGAGTCACGGACAGAAGAGTCATGGAGGAATTGGAAAGTCCAAGCTGTACCGGTTTTCCATAGATTAGACTGATCGCGAGTGCTGCGGGAACCGTCAGTCCGATGGTTGCCAGAACAGAGCCGAGGAGTATGTTCACGGATCTCTGCACCTGATTGCGTGCGGCAGCTTGGATCGCGCTCATGCCCTCCGGGGCAAGAATCAGAATAGCCACCACCATTCCACCAAGAGCCTCCGGCAATCCACCTCCTTTCACTCCATAATCAAGGAGGTGCGCGAGTTGCTTCGCAAGCAGCACGACCGGGATCAGATGAAGGACAAGGAAAAGGGCATTGAGAGATACCGATTCACCATGAGGAAGCTCCTTCTCGGATTGAGGTTCCCAGTCCGCTTCATTGAAAAAATCCCGATGACGACTTGTCTGAACGGCTAAAAATACAGCGTAAATGATCAGCGAGAGCAAAATCATGCTGGCGGCATGAAACGGAGAATACATGCCATCGCCTCCTGATGCGGTGAAGTTTGGCATTACCAGCGAGAGCACCGAGAGCGGGAGAATCAGTCCGATAAAGGAATTTACCCCCTTGAGGTTGAACTGCTGCTCGCTAAAACGAAATCCTCCTGTTAACAGGGCCGTACCGAGTAACCCACCCAGCACGATCATGACAACGGCAAACATCGTATCGCGTGCCAGCGCGGGGTTGTTTCCGTTAAGCATCAGGACGGAAATCATCATCACCTCGATACTTGTCACGGCAAGAGTTAGAATCAGTGTTCCAAAAGGTTCCCTTAGTTGCTCTGCGAGATGATCGGCATGCCGCACGACTGCAAACGAAGCCAGTAGCATCACGACAAAGAGCCAGATAAATATGCCGATTCCTGCAGAGAGACTCGGTGCATGATCAAGCCATGAGTTTGCCTTTAACAAAAAAATTATGGTTGTGGCGTAGCTCACGATAAGGAGCCATTCCCGTTGGATGATCTTCATATAAAAAGGCTCGACTGAATCTATGCCGTTCTCATTTTGCCATGTGCCTTGGAATCACGCTAATTGAACCATCGTTTTCAAGGATGACCGCACGCACTTCGGTCAGATCAGAAAATCCTTCACTGCGAATGGCAGCCATCAGTTCGTGACGGGTCAATTGGGCATCAGCCAAAGCCTTCTCATAGACTTTTCCGTCATGGATTAGCACCTGCGGGCTTCCCTCAATCAGGCGCTCCGCCTTCTTGTTGAGAAATGTAATCTGACCCGTGAGCCAGTTCACTGCGACCAGTGTCACCGAAAGAATCATTCCTCCGGCAACTGAATTATCCCCTCCGTTCATCGAGTTCTGCACGGCGTTGCTGAGAACAAGCAGCAACACAAGATCGAACGGACTCATCTGGCCGATCTGTCTCTTGCCCGTGGCCCGCAGGATCACAATCAGAAAAATATAGATGATGACGCCCCTCAGGACGAATTCCCACCAAGGCAGAGTCATATTCCACATCCCTCTTGGATTATCCTAGAGGCGAAAAGCAATCCATCTATTTAAAGAACCGTGGATTAAATCGCACGGAGGTTGTTGCGGGTAGCCGTAACGGATGCGAAGCCAACACAGCCTCCAGTCCGTTATCACTGCAACCCCTTGGGGCTGTGAGTATTTGACCGTTTTGCCTCGCCGTCTCCCGACGGCCTCGTCCTTTGGACTGCTTCGCAGGCTTCATCGTCTCTCCAGACACTCGATGTTCCCGCGTTGCTAGCAGAGGTAGTACCACTGCATTTCGCGCCTTGAATCAAATCCCCGGGAAGGGACGCGAAGAAGCCTTCTGAAGGAAGGATCCCGTAGGGACGGCACTGCCTTGCGGGAGTAAGGTGCTGTTCAAAAACACCCAAATACTCTTCAGCGACCATCATGAGATTTAATCAGCGGCTCCTTAGGAGGAGCGAGATGTTACATTTCTGTCACAAGACGCCTTCAGAAGGAGACTGATGGGGAGCGCTTTAGCGGCTGTACCCGATTTCTGAGTCAAAAGACCTCATCAACTCGCACAATGGTGCAGGGTAATCGCCTCTGCCAGGGAGCGTGTATTGAACGGCTTGCTGATATAATGATCCATCCCCGCCTCGAAGCACTCATTACGGGTTGCATGATTGGTGTTCGCCGTAAGGGCCACGATTTTTCTGGGTTGTAGAAAAGGTTGATCGGTTTCCAAGGCTCGAATTTTCCTAGTTGCTTCAAGTCCATCAATTCCTGGCATTTGGAGATCCATAAAGATCAGATCGACCTTCTCTTTCTCAAGGAGAGCAAGCGCCTCCCCTCCATCGCCCGCTGTCGCCACATCCTCATAGCCAAGCCTCCCAAGCAGCATGACAGCGAGTCTCAGATTAATGGGGTTGTCTTCCACAATGAGGATTTTCGAAGGAAAAATCTTGGCAAACCCTTTGTCCAAGACTCTGCTTTCTGTTTTACCCCCGTTTTCTTCCAACTTTGCGGAGGAGGCTCCAAGTAGAGACAGATCGAAGGAGAAGAGGCTCCCGATGCCCGCCTCGCTTTTCAAAGAAAGGGTGGAGCCCATCTCTTCGACCAGGCGCCTTGAAATAGCGAGTCCCATGCCAACCCCGTCGTACTTTCTGGTCATGGAACTGTCTCCTTGGGTGAAGGGCAAAAAGATTTTTTCCTGCTCACTTTCCGGTATTCCAAGGCCCGTATCCTCCACTGCAAAACTAATCTTGTAGGAATCCCCATCCTCTGCGGCAAGCCTGATGCTCAGGGTGATCGTCCCCTTCTCGGTAAATTTCACCGCATTGCGCAGTAGATTAAGTAACACCTGCTGAATTCTGTCCGGATCGCCCAAAACCGTACCCGGTACGCTCTCTCCCATAATGACAAAGAGTTGAATGTTTTTGGGTTTCGACCCCGTCTCCACAAGGCGGATCGCCTTCCAACCCAGTTCGGAGAGGGAGAATGGGATGCTTTGAAATTTCAGCCTTCCTCCTTCAATCTGGCTGAAAGCCAAAATATCCTCGAGCAATCGAAGCAAGTTACTTCCACTGGATTCAATGATGGCGATATTGTCGCGTATGTCTGATGGAAGGCGCTTATCTTCCAGTGACAAATTGGCAAAGCCCAGAATCCCGTTTAGCGGAGTCCTCAACTCATGGCTAATCACCGCAAGAAACTCGCTCTTCGCCCGATTGCCCGCCTCGGCGCGATCAAGGGCAATTTTCAGATCGGCTTCCATGGATTTACTGGCAGTGATGTCTTCCTTGACTGCGATATAATGGGTGTGCGCACCCTTCTGGTTAAGAACCGGTGAAATAGTCGCCTGCTCCCAATAGAGGGAACCATCCTTGCGCTTGTTGTGAAACTCTCCCTGCCATGATTTTCCAGAGGAGATGGTTGACCACAACTCCCGGTAATATGATTTGCTATGCTCCCCGGATTTGAGAATGCGAGTACTTTGACCTATCACCTCGGCTGCTGTATATCCGGAGGCTTTTTCAAAGGCCGGATTCGCATATTCGATTGTTCCCTCGGGATCGGTCACGATAATGGCGCTTGCGCTCTGCTCGACAGCCGTTCTTAGATTTTGCAACTCCTCTTCCTCCTGTTTGCGATCGGTGATGTCCAGATATGTTCCGAGCACGCCGAAAATCTCGCCCTTGGTATTGCGCAAGGCCACCTTGCTGGTAAGCACTGTGCGCGCGTCGCCTTCAGTGCTCATCCGGCCTTCTTCAAAGAGAAGCTTGGAGATCCCGCTCTCGATGACATTGCGGTCATCACTGCGATATGAGTCCGCTTGAGCACGCCGCACTAACTGGAAATCATCCTTCCCGATGATCTCCTTCGGATTGGCAAATCCCATATCGTGTGCAAATAGCGCGTTGCAGCCGAGGTAAACCGAGTTCCTGTCCTTCCAAAACACACTCGCAGGAATCGAGTTGAGAATCCCGTCGATCAGCTGCTCAGAGGTCCGAATCACCTCCTCCGCATGTTTGCGTGCGCTCACATCGCGGATGTTGCATTGAATCACTTTGTGTTCGCTCTCCTGGTAGACATTGCTGACAAACTCCACCGCGATCCGGCGTCCGTCGGCGGTTTCAAGCGGTAGATCCTCGTAACGAACATATTCCTTCTCCTGCAATTCTGCGAATTTGGCCTCATTGGCGGCAATATCTTTGAAGAAGCCCAGTTCCCAAATCTTCTTACCCAGAAAGAGATCTCGCGAGAACCCCAAGAGCTCGATCAAGAAGGGATTAACATCCATGATCATTCCTGTAACGGCATCAAGGATGAGAATGCCATCCTTGGCCGACTCAAAGAGCCGGCGGTAACGGAGTTCCGAAATGCGCATTTCATTCACACGGTTCTCCGCCTGCTCCATTCGCGCCTCCGCCTCCTCAATCAGGGCACTGAGATGCTTGGAGGGTATTTGTTTTTTCATGTTCACCAAGGGTTCTGCTTGATGATCGTTCAATTGCCCCAAGAGTATATGGGGATTCTACCCCATAGCATCACCTCCGATTATTTCCCGCTGAGAGCTATAAAATGGTTGGGCTGGAGTCGCACACGCCTTTAGAAAAAAACGCGCTGGGAGTTTGGGTTGATCACCCCATGGTGAGGCGTTCGAGTCTCGAGCATTCTCCTTAAAGGCCGATCCAGCCGAATTCACCAATAAAGTACACGACCATCATGAATACACCCTTTCTTCTCCACCAACTTGCACTCCCGTGCCTCCCACTACTCGGATCACTGATTTTGGCTGCAGCGCCAAGTACGGCTCTGGCTCAAAATGAAACGACGACAACCGTGACAACCCAGCCCATGCAGTTAGCTCCGGTTGCTACGACCGTGACAACCCAGCCCATGCAGTTAGCTCCGGTTGCTACGACCGTGACAACCCAACCTGTGCAAGTAGTTCCAGTGACTACGATGCTACAAACCACCACAGTCACAAGCGTAGCTCCTACCCCTCTCTACATCAGCAAACGCCATAGCAATGGCCTGCGCGATGGAGCGAACCTCTCAACGCGACCCAATGGCAAGGTCTACAACACCAACGGCGATTGCATTGGCCATCTGACAAATATGGAAGGTGCCGACATCACTGGCCTTCCAGTTCGGGATGAGTTCAAGATTCGCAACTCACACGGCACCATCATCGCCTCCACACGACCTTCTTCTTCCTTTGACAGCGATAGGAAGGTTCTCCTTAGCCGCAGGGATGGACTCGAACCGGTAAGTTCTACGACAACGACAACTCGTAAGACCACGATCACGCCATAACATCATGGAAAGTTTACCCCTATCCCTATGACAAGGGGTTCTCCCGCTTAAGTTACGCGACTTCGATTCGAGGGAAGAAATTCCCTCCCCCTCGAACTTCGGGCGATAAAGAGCGGATGAATTGATACGATGTGCAAACGACTCCTTACGATCTGCCTCCTTCTGCTCGTTGGAGTCCCTGCCGCCATTGCTCAGACCGAAGAGCGGAGGGCAATTCCCAATTCACAGCATGGGGAAGCACGCACCGACATCAATGATCTTGCATGCTTCTTAGCTGGTATTCGGCCCCCGGCAGGCACTCCTCTTGCAAGTCTTGCGGCAACGCCGGAATGGAACACATTTGCTGCCGACATGAACCAACGCTGGAACTCATTCGATACAGGTCGCCTGAAACCGATCCGGAATTGGAGAACCTCAGCCATGAACGGAATCCATCCTACTACTCTCTTCTATCCGTTCAGCGGACCAGATTTCATTTATGCCAAAACTCTCTTTCCGGGAGTTAAGCAGTATATTTTATGCGGGCAGGAACCGATTGGCGAGCTACCCTCTATGGGTAAAATTGAGCCACTCACCCAAACACTCCGAGGGGTGCAATCTTCATTTAAAACACTGCTAAACGTCGGTTATTTTGTGACCGAGGACATGCGGGTCGATCTGAAAATGCAGGGGACACTTCCCATCCTATGCGTCATGCTAGCCCGCGCCGGCGACCGGGTTGTCTCCATTAACAATGATTTAGGACATGTAGAGATTCACTTCCTCCGGGCGGGAGACAGCCAACCGGCAACCTTGTATTACTTTTGTGTCAACTTACGTAATGACGGGAGAGGAAAAGGAACATCCTCCTTTGTGAGTTTTATCAAACAATCCCGACCCGGAGCTGCCTACATCAAGGCGGCCTCCTATCTCCTGCACGAATCTGATTTTTCGATGATCCGCGATCTCCTGCTCTCTTACTGCCCAATAATCGTACAGGACGATTCCGGTATTCCTCTGCGTTATTTCGATCCTGGCCATTGGAGCATGCAACTCTTTGGGACCTACACGCCCCCGCTGGACATTTTTAGACAATATTACCAACCAGGACTAGCGGATCTTTATCGTAGCTCACCAACCGCACCTCTCGGCTTCGGAACCGGTTATCATTGGAATTCAAGAAGTGCAAATCTGGCCATCTACAGCCGTAAGTAGGGATGCTAAAAAGCTTCCGGAACGACTCTTATGAATCTTTCACATAAACCCCGATCAACGGACGCGGATAGGGGGTGTGCGAAATAAAATCGCTTGCATAACCCGAGTCTGTGCGCATTTCGACATGGCCCGCATCGGCTCCACCGTAAACAATCACAGCTCCCACCGGCGCATCTTCGGGATTAGTCACCGGTAGTTTGCGGAAACCGAATTTACTGCAAAGCTCCTCACCGGCCTGTCTGGCCCAAGGAGACTCGGGGCGTTTTGCCACCACCCCGGCATCTAGCAGCGCATCTTTGACAAAATGCCAGCAACGCAGGGTCGACTTCGAGCAAGCCCGACTCGCAGCGATCTTGGCCGCCCGGATCATACGCCGGTCGTATGTAAACTGTGTAGTGTGAGGTCCTGAAAACAGTCCCGAATGGGATGAACTTCTCCAGGCAACCGCGCTCGTTGAATTCTCGGCGTGGAGCACCGCCCCCAACAGAGTAAAGACACAGAGAGACAAAATAGAGACAGGGCGGTTCATTATTCGGTAATCACGGTAGTTGCATCAGTTTAAGCAAACAGTGAATATCAGCTGCTAATGCTCAGATAGCAACCTGTGATCGAGAGCCCTCGCGATTTGATCCAGATAATTTGTCCCACCAAACCCTCGCGCGCGCGACCAGTGGTTACAATTTTCTACGCAAAAGAAAGCACGCTAAATGGGTGAACAATGTTGAATTTCAATGGACGCGTCGCCACTTTCGTGCCCATTTTGACCCTGGTAATGGTTCTAAATCTCCGTATCCGCCTCATTATAAAGAGTGGAGGAGGCGAAGGGATTCGTATGCTTTGCCCAAGCTAGTGTTTATGAGGCCCTAAGGGCAGGATGCAATTTTCCTGACAAAATCGCAACGAGGACAAAATGGTACGATGACTCGGGCTGATAGCCTTCGAAGGGAGTGAAAAACCTTTATCATCAGCCACACAGGGGTAATTTATAAGAAAGGCCTTAGACTGGAAACTCTCGAAATTTTCCAAAAAATGGAGCGTTTTAACCCTGACAAGAGCTGGCCTTCTACTGAGGATGAATGGTCACTAAATGAGTAGATCTTTTGACACTCCTATATTTTTCATCCCTAGATCTTGAAAAATCCCCCCACTGCGTTCCCCTACTCGCTCACCGAGGTCCCGATATCGATGACGAAGCCCATCACAGTGACCATCGGGGCCTATCATCCCGGAATGTATAGCGGAGAGAAGCGCTACAAACCGGCTCCGGTGGTGTACCAAAGATTTCATTTCACACCCTGAAGGTCGAAAAAATTCACCTTCTAAAATTTGACTTCAGAAATAACCCTTAAAGCTCATTCCAATGAAAAATCACGTCGATCCATCGACATTTTTTGATCAAGCCAAGGGGGCGCAACGCATTTTGGTGATGGATTTGGGGTTTTTGGGAGATGCCATCCATCTGATTCCTGTTTTATACTCAATCAGAATGGCCATGCCAGATGCCAAGCTCGATGTGGTCATCTCCTCCCATGTACTCGATATCCTGAAGCTAACACCCTGGATTGATCGCGTGATCGGATATCAGCGTTTTCCCAAACGTATGCCATGGTATAAGGATGTCGTCTTCATGGCCAGCTTGTGGCGCTCCAAGTATGATTGCGTCATAAATTTCAACGGATCCGACCGGTCTTCGCGTTTATCCTGGGCTACGATGGCTCGCTTGAGGCTTGGAAGGGTTCCCAATAAAGCCAATCAACGTGGACTGTGGAATTGGGCGCTGACTCACCTTGTGCGAGAGCCCTTTGATGAAGCTCCTATGTATATCCAGCTGTGGAATTGTCTTAAAAAGGCGGGCTTTCCAATGACTGCTCCAAGCTTCGAAGTCACGGTTCCGGAAGCTGTTCAAACAGACATTGATCTGCGACTGGCTGGAACTAGTGGGTTTATTCACCTCAGCCCTTTTGCAAGCATGGATTACAAAGAGATTCCACCAATTGTTTTGGTAGAAGTAATAGAGCGACTCCAGGCCCTCTATCCAAAACGTCCTTGGGTCATTTCGTGCGCACCCACCCGGCGTGAGCATGAGAAGCTTAAGGCGTTTCTCTCCCTTCTTTCAAAGCCGCCCGAGCTGCTTTTTGATGGGAATCTCAATGTCCTGCAACTCGCAGCTCTGAT
>CAIJRY010000199.1 GCA_903823215.1 uncultured Spartobacteria bacterium | reverse complement strand
CTTTCCCAATACCCCCGACATTCTCCCTGTCTATCTTCAGGAAGGGGGGAGGCCCGCCTTCATGATCCGTGCTGTCCTCACTGCGACACTCAGCGCCATCTATGGAATCTACAGTGGCTTTGAGCTCTGTGAAAATGCAGCGCTTCCCGGTCGCGAGGAATATCTCGATTCCGAGAAGTATCAGTACAAGGGGCGCGACTGGAATGCTCCCGGCAATATCAAGCCGCTCATCACCCGACTCAATCAGATCCGCCGCGAGAATCCTGCCCTTCAGCAGACCAATGATCTCACCTTCTGCGGAAGCGAAAATTCCGCCATTCTCTTTTACCGCAAGGCCTCCGCCGACCGTTCCAATCAGATTCTCGTCATCGTCACCACCGACTTTCGCCATGCCCAGGGAGGCTGGATCGATGTCCCGACCGGCCTCCTCGGATTGCCCCCTGATTCATCCTATCAGGTTGAGGATCTCCTTACCGGCGAGGTCTTCTCATGGAATGGAGCTAGGAATTATGTCTCGCTTGATCCGTCAAGGAGGGTGGCTCATATCCTCCGTATCAAACGATAGCTGCAAGCTCTGCTACAGAATGAAATTCGCTTCCTCTAATGGATCAGAGGAATACCCCCCGGATAGTGTCATTTCTAATGGTGTTTTGTATTAGATAACTCCATGATATCCTGTTTGTGTTTTCGACATTTCGTACCTGATGCTTCATCATGTGGGGAGAATGATCGGATCGGCCTTTGAACTGGTGACGCTGAAAGGAGGGGCGTGTAGCATTCTTTCGAGGGTTCATGGGGAGACGATGCATATTGGCAGCGACCCGTGCACAGAGGCGTTTGAATTGCATATCCGGCAGCAGGGCTTAATCAAGCGGGTTGGGGAGTGGACTCGCCCCGACCCCTTTGTGATCTGGGACATTGGTCTAGGACCCGCTGGCAATGCGATTGCTGCGATTGAGGCTTTACGCGAAATTGGTCGTCCACTCGAGATTCATAGTTTTGAGATCTCCACCGAGGTGCTGGAGTTTGCCCTTCACCATGCGGGACGTCTTGGGTATTTGAGCGGTTGGGAACCGGTGGTGATGCAACTACTCGCCGAGGGGGAGGCCTACCCTTCACCGCTGATCCGCTGGCAACTACACCATGGAGATTTTTCAAGGGAGAAGATTACTGCACCTGTCCCTTCCGCTATTTTCTTTGATCCCTATTCTCCGGCTCAAAATCCCGAGATGTGGAATATTGCAACCTTCCGTTCCATCTGGAGTGCGGTGAGTGGGGCGGATGCGCCACCCTGCACCATGACGAATTACACCCGGTCAACTTCTGTGCGCGTGACCATGGCGCTGGCGGGATGGTTTGTCGGAGTGGGAGTCCCGACCGGAGAGAAAACCCAGACGACGGTTGCGGCAAACAGGATCGGGTTGCTTGCGAAACCCCTGGATCGCTGTTGGTTGAAACGTGTCAGGGCTTCGACAAACGCCGCGCCGATTCGAGAGGGTTATGAACGCGGGGCAATTTCATCTGCGGATT
>CAIJRY010000198.1 GCA_903823215.1 uncultured Spartobacteria bacterium | reverse complement strand
ATTTTTCTTTTTAAAAAAAATGCCCATCTGCGTTACCGAGGAAAAACCACTTCGCAAGGCGATTTCGGCGATGGAAAGTTCAGTCATCCTGAGAAGACGCGCGGCGGTGTCTAACCGTATTTGACGGAGGTAGGCCGCTGGAGTTACTCCCACTTGCTGGAAGAAAATTCTTGTAAAATGCTCGCGACTCATTTTGGCAATAGCCGCTACCTCCTTAATCCGCAGGGGGGTTTGATAATGATGCCTTAAATAGGCAAGTGACTGAGTAAGTAGCCCCTTTGTTTCTTTCTTTGACGGTCTTAAATGACGGATCACCTCCAGATGAAAACGGTAGGCTTCGGTACTTGCCTCATAGTGATCACGCCATCCATGAGTTGTGACCTTTTTAATCATAGTCTCCAAAAAGTGTGCAGTGATCGGAGTCAGCTTCACAACGGGCCCTGAGCTCTCACGCAATTCTCCCCAGATTCTTCGAGCCAAATCGCCATAGAAGTTGATCCACGAAAAAACCCACTCATCTTTCCCCTCTGGAGGATAATAATACCGACTCGCCTCGGGAGTGATTGCAATAAAGGCGTGGCCTGCGGGAATGCTGTATATCTTCCCTCCGAAATCGAGATAGCCAAGTCCCTGATGCGTATATTGAAATATCACAAATGACTCATCCCCTCGTTGCTCGTTATTCCACAGATAACGGGAAGAATACTGCCTCTCTTTTGAGACTCCAAATGGAACAATAATGAGGCTCCCAGAGTCTTCTTTCATATCGGCAATATATCACAAAACAGATATAAAATGTCACAACTATTTTCTGGCGCCTATCCTCAAGTATGAAATGTTTCCCTTATGAGTCTCAAAATCACCCTCATTGGCGCAGGATCTGTCGTCTTTGCCAAAAACCTCATTAGTGACGTACTTCAGTTCCCTGAGCTTTCCGACACCACCATCTGCCTCATGGACATTGATCCCGATCGGCTGAAGGTAGCCAAGGTCATGACGGAACGGATCGTTGCTGCACTCAAGGTCAAGGCAAAGGTCGTAGCCACTATCAATCAGAGGGAGGCTGTCAAGGGAGCACGCTACGTCATTTGCACGGTTCAAGTCGGTGGGTATAAACCTGGAACCATCATTGATTTTGAAATTCCTCGCAAATACGGCCTTCTCCAGACGATTGGAGATACCCTCGGTATTGGAGGGATTTTCCGTGCCCTCCGCACCATTCCAATTATCAATGGGATCGCCCGGGATATTGCCGAGGTCGGGGCTCCTGGGTGCATCTTGCTCAACTACACCAATCCGATGGCAATGAACTGCACCGCAGTGCACCGTGGAGTCGGCATTCCTCACATTGGTCTTTGTCATTCAGTACAGGGTACTTCCCAGCAGCTTGCCAGCCTCATTGGTCTTCCCTACGAGGAGATCACCTATCTTGTTGCCGGGATCAACCACATGGCATTCTTCCTGAAGTTTGAATACAAGGGCCAGGATGCCTACCCCCTCCTATTTGCATTACTGAACAAGCCTGGCTTCAGTGCCGAAAAAGTCCGCTTTGAGATGATGCGGCGTACCGGCTACTTCGTCACGGAGTCGAGCGAACATCAGAGTGAATATGTTCCCTATTTCATCCATCATGGGAAGAAGGTGATCGAACAATTCGATATTCCCATCGACGAGTACCTCCGTCGCTGTGAAGCGATCATCGATACATGGGAAAAAGCGGAAGCTGAATTGCTAGGAGGCAAGGAGGGAATTACCGTGAACCCTCAATCCCATGAATACGGCGCCTTCATTATACATTCGCGGGAAACTAATACCCCCCGGGTTGTTTACGGCAATATCCCCAATCGGAACCTGATTGATAATCTCCCTTATGGTGCCTGTGTCGAACTCCCTTGCCTCGTCGATGCAAATGGGATTCAGCCGACCCATGTGGGAGCCCTACCACCGCAGTTAGCTGCACTTTGTCAGAGTAATATCAATGTCCAGGACCTTACTGTCACAGCAGCCCTCTCCCGTAGACGCGAACACATTTATCATGCGGCCATGCTTGACCCTCACGCAGCTACAGTGCTCACCCTTGATAAAATCTGGGCCATGTGTGATGAGCTAATCGCCGAACATCAGAAACATGGTCTGCTTGAGGAGTTTTCTCCCACGATTCCTTTTACAGGCAAAGGGTGGCTCGGTACCGGCGACCGCATCATCGCCGAAGTGCAACTCGACGAACGTAACAAAGCGAAAGATAGCAAAGGAAAGCTCACTACAATTCAGACTAAAATAAGCATCACAAATCCTCGATCGAAAGCCACAATAGTTTCACTAAAAGCAGATGTCTTTCCTTATGGTGAGAAAACCAAGTCTGGAAAGCCTGTTTCATTCAAGCTCACAGTTCCTGCTGAAAAAACCCTCAACAAATCACTCGCCCTTCCGTTGAAAGGAAATCCCGCAGGCGGATTTATCATTCGCCTTGAATCATCAAATCAAGACGTCTTTGTCAGAGACTACATTTCTCGCCCCCGCACCATCCTTCAATCTGGAGGCAAGGAAGGAGCTCGTCTTGAAATCAAGCTGGCAGGATTTCCTGCCGTTGAAGGCATAGTGAGAGTCGAACGACAAACTGTTTTCTTTCATGCATCCGTTGATGATACGAAGATCACTCCTCACACACGTCCTCATGAGGGGTCTCATCTTTCTCTCTTCTTCTCTGCTTCGGAAAACGCCCAGATCCGGGAAATCTACATCGTTCCCCAGCCTGGAGCAAAAAAGGCTCTTCTCATCGAGGGATCCGGTGCATCGTTCCATCGTCTCTCCGGAGGCCGCGTTCACATAAGACCTAGCAACAATGGCGCAGGCTATACAATTGATGTCGAACTTCCATTCAAAGTCATTGGTATTAACGCACAGGCCGAGACTTTCCTGTTTGAT
>CAIJRY010000197.1 GCA_903823215.1 uncultured Spartobacteria bacterium | reverse complement strand
TATGGCCAAATTCCTTTGAACTGCATGAGTATTCCTGTTTTCCACCCCATGAAAACCTCCCCCCGCCAGTCAGGATATCTGACTCTATCCAGAGTAGTTCCATTTTTAGTAATCTTCGTCTGTTTATCGCACGCCCACGGCGCCATTGACTGGAGAACCTATACCCCGCCGGTCACTCCGATCGAGATCAAGGAGGATTCACTGGCCAAACAATTCTATGTGGCTCCAGATGGCGATGATTCCTCGGATGGGTGTGCTCCTGTGAAATCAGGCAGCAGCGGCCCCTTCGCCACACTCGATCATGCACGCGATGAGATTAGAAAGCTGAAGCTGTCGGGAGGCCTCCCAAAGGGTGGCATCGCCGTCAATCTTCTTGGTGGGGTTTATTCACTGAACCAGTCTTTTGAACTTACGGATCAGGATTCAGGCACCGCCGAGGCTCCGATAGTCTATCAAGCCTCCAAGGACGCCGAACCGCGTCTGGTAGGAGGAAAAGTGCTCAAGTCAACCGACTTCACTCCGGCGAAAAATGCAGCGATCCTGAAACGCATCGCTCCCGAAGCCTCAGGTAAGATCATGGAAGTCGATCTCAAGGCGCTCGGACTCAAGCATACAGGCCCCTTTCCTAATACTTTCAGTGACGGGGGAGGAATCTTTGAATTTTTCTTCAATGGGACGCGGATGAAACTTTCCCGCTGGCCCTACGACGACTACACGACCATGAAGGAGGTGATCGTCATCGGTGACAAAACCATTCCAGGCACTTTCGTCTATCGGGAGGAGGAACCGGCCAAGTGGAATCCTTCAAACGGAGTATGGCTCAAGGGACAATGGCGCGTTGGCTGGGAAGACCCAGCCATGAAAGTCGGATCCATCACGACGACGAATCACCAAATCACCTTCGCCTCCCCCTATGGACCCGGCATTGGCAGCAAATACAAGCGCACTCAGGTTCCTTACGGATCGGGACAAGAAAAATGGTGCGCGATCAACCTGCTTGAGGAACTCACCCATCCGGGCCAGTGGTGCATCGATTTCAATTCGCAGAAACTTTACTTCTGGCCCCCTTCTCCGCTGGAGAAAGCCGACATGCTGGTCTCGCAGGTAGATCAGCCGCTGGTATCAATCACTGGAGCCTCTCATGTTGCATTCATCGGCCTCACCTTTGAGGGATCGCTAGGCGACGGTGTGGTTGTGAAGGATGGAAAAGCGAATCTTATTGCCGGCTGCACCTTCCAAAATCTTGGAGGCAACGGAGTCCAGATGAATGGTATGGGCTGCGGCATCCAGAGTTGCGATATGCATGACCTTGGAAAGGGCTGCATCTTACTCTCCGGGGGGGACAGGCTGAAACTGATCCCCTCTGGCAACTATGTTGTGAACAACCACCTGCATGACTATGGAAAGCTCAAGTCCCAGTATTCCGCAGCCATCAACACCCAGATGAGCATTGTCAATCAAACCTCCGGGAGCCATGCCGTGGGTTGTCTGGTGGCCCACAACCTCATTCACCATGCACCGCGCGACGCCGTTCTCTACGGTGGCAATGACATCGTCTATGAATATAATGAGATCCATCGCTGTGCCTTCGACACAGCGGACACAGGAGCCTTTTATGCGTGGATGGACTGGACTATCCGCGGAGTTGTCATTCGATACAACTACATCCACGATACAGTCGGAGGAGTGAATCCCGATGACGGAGCAGGCGGAGCACTTGTCTTCGGCAACATCTTCCAAGGTGAACGCATCGGCGTCTGGATCGCCAGCGGGCCCGATCACACCATCGAGAACAATATTTTCATCAAGGACAAAGGGCCGATCTTCGGCATGGATGATCGCGGTATTGGTCGTAAATACGCCACCGCTCCGAGGCTACTGAAAGGAGTTCAAGAGATCAATCCAGCCCAGCCCCCATGGAGCGAACGCTATCCCGAGATGATCCACTTGCTGGAGGAACATCCCGAATTGCCTCTCCGCACTTCCTTCAACCGCAACCTGATCTTCATCAAGGAGGGAGACCCCTTTAATCTGAAGATGAGCAGGGAACACAATGCTGATCCTACCCTCATCAAGGTCGATGGAAATCTCGTTACCAATCTCGATCCGGGATTTGTCGATCTGGCTGCTGGAAATCTTCAACTAAAATCCAACGCAGAGGTCTTCACCAAGATCCCGGGATTCCAGCCGATTCCCTTCGACAAGATGGGACTCTACATCGACAAATATCGGAAGAAACTTCCGACTCCCTTTGAGGCAGGACGACTTCCCGAGCAGAACCCCTGGAAGCCAGCTGATACCGACAAACACTTCAGCACTTAGTAAAACAATGAACACCATGAAATCCATGTCGAAATATCTTTCTTGCATACTGCCGTCTCTGGTCTGTTTCTCGATGCTTCTGATGACCGGATGCCTTGTCGCTCCGGTAGCCCAGTCCGGTGGCATCGGTTCGGTCACGGTGACCAACTCCAATCCGAACGCCATCATCGCTGCGGCCCAGAGTGTGTTTCCAAACTATGGTTATACATCTGGTGTGACACACTATCCGACATCGGTTTCGTTTGATAAAAGTTCCAGCAAGTTCGCCACCGTCATGTGGGGCGGCTACTACAATCCCCAGTCAGTCCATGTGAAGATTCAGATTGTCAGGATTCCCGGAAC
>CAIJRY010000196.1 GCA_903823215.1 uncultured Spartobacteria bacterium | reverse complement strand
GTGTGACCGTTCCTCCGTGAAATATATCCCTGAGAATATGGTGTCCCGCAGGCTTTATGACGCCATGAAGCCTGCGCCGTCAGAAACTTTCGCTCGATTTCCGTACCCATTACGATACCAACCCATGAACGATGTTGCGTTGCACTGCAAGCGCAACGCAACTTTCAATACCGCAATGTGGATTTTTTACGCACTCTTTGCCTCTCTCTGCTGGGGGATGAGTTATGCAGCCTCCGGCCCCCTTCTGCAAAGAGGGGTCAATCCCGTCGTCTTTCTGATGGGATATTCCTTCTTCGGCTTGTTGGGGTCGCTGATTCTATTTTTCAGTTCCAGCATATTTCGTGGCGGCACACATCTCAATGCCCTTAGCCGCACGGAATTATGCTGGTTTCTTATTTCGGTGGCCGGTTCAGCACTTGGCGCTTACCTGACCTATGCCGCGATGGGGGCCAAAAACCCAACACTGGTTTCCCTTGTCGAGATTTCCTATCCGATTTTTGTGGTGTTGTTCGCCTGGCTTTTCTTCGGCGAGATGCAACTCAATGCCGTGACACTGTGTGGAGGTCTGCTTGTGCTGACAGGTTTGACCGTGATTATCATCGGTGGAAAATGATTGCAACGACTGTAATTTAGGCATCTTTTACCGCTATGATGCTGGCATCATCCCCTAATTTTTCTTGAAATGTCCGGAGCTGAAAATTCGATTGTCCATGTCAGGGATCTGCGAAAGGGCTTCGGTGACACTCCTGTCCTCAAAGGGGTTGGATTCGATGTAGATCAGGGTGATCTGATTTCCATTATCGGACCGAGTGGATGCGGTAAATCAACACTGCTCCGATGTCTGAACGCCTTGGAAACACTGGACTCCGGAGAGATTCGTATTGCCGGGGTGACGCTCAAGAGGAGTGAGGGAGAGAGAAAACTGGACTCGCATTTTCATGAACTTGCCCATGAACTCCGTCAGCGTGTCGGCATGGTATTTCAGCAATTCAATCTCTTTCCTAACAAAACGATTCTGGAGAATATCACCCTGGCACCCTTGGTGGTGAAGGAGGAGCCGAGGGAAGTGGCGGAAGAGAATGCTCTCCGACTTTTGGAGAAGGTTGGGCTTGGTGGTTTTGCAAACCGTTTTCCTGCACAACTGTCAGGTGGGCAGCAGCAGCGTGCAGCCATTGCCAGGGCCCTTGCCATGAGTCCGAAAGTCATGCTTTATGACGAGCCAACCTCCGCTCTCGATCCGATGCTTGTCGATGAAGTGTTGAGTGTCATGAAGGGCCTTGATAACGATGGGATGACCCAGATCGTGGTAACCCATGAGATCCGGTTTGCACGGGATGCCTCCGACCGGATCATTTACATGGAGCAGGGGGAGATCGTGGAGATCTCCGATGAGGATGAGATCTTTACCAATCCCAAGGATGAAAGAACCCGCAGGTTCCTTCACAAGTTCCTTTAAAATTCCCCTTAAAAGTCCCTTTAAGATGAAGCCTCAAACTTTTTTGCTTTCATGTCTGGCCGTAATTCTTTCCCTGCTCATTCCCCGTGTAAGCGTGGCTGCTGAGGCTAAGGATACAAATGCCAAATTTCCACTCAGATGGGCTGCCGCAGTGGACAGTAATGCCCCGTTTGCGTTCTACGATAAAAACAACAGGCTTACCGGATTTGAATATGAAATTATTGCCGGTATCGCCCGCCACATGGGACGCGAGCCGAAGTTTATTCAGAACAGCTGGGAGGGACTGATCCCGGGACTCGGACGCGACCTGTACGACTGTGTCATCTGCGGCATCGAAATCACCTCGGAAAAAGCGCAGGAGGTACTCTTTAGCGATCCTTACTACATCACCTTTGAACAGCTTGTGGTGGCTAAGGGAACTCCACCGATCAACTCCCTGGCCGAACTTTCGGGCAGAACGGTAGGGACGCTTGAACAGACAGCAGCCCTCAAAATGTTGGAACAAACCCCTAATGTCATTCCAAAAAGTTACTCGGAGGAAATCAATGCCTACAAAGACATAGGGAGTCGTCTGTATGGTGTTCTGCTGGATTACCCGATTGCCAAATATTATGCAGGCCCAATGCCGGAACTTGAATTCACCGGACCTCCGTTTGGGAAGATTTCCTATGGCATTGCTGTTTCCCGCAGTCATCCCGAGCTGATTCAGCAGATCAATGCCGCGCTGGCGAAGATGGTAGCCAGTGGTGAACTGCGTGATATTCTCTCCCGTTGGGGGCTCTGGACACCCACCATGGCCGAGGCATGCAAACAGACGGCGGAGCCATCGCTTCCAGATACCGAATACAGGGCTTTTGCGGCACAGATGGAGCTGCATGGAGGGATCGTTGCCCACTTGAAACGCTATCTTGTCTATTGGCCTGTGATTCTTAGGGGAGCGATTCTGACCCTTGAAATTTCCGTTCTCAGCATGTTGCTTGCCATTGCGCTGGGATTTTTGCTCGCGCTCATGCGGGTTTACGGACCATTTCCCATCAGTCAAGTCGCCACACTCTATATTGAACTTGTGAGAGGCACACCGCTGCTAATTCAGCTCCTGTTCATTTTTTATGGATTGCCCAATATTGGGATCAGGCTGGATCCTTTTGTTGCGGGTCTGCTTGGACTGGGCCTCAACTACGCCGCCTATGAGGCGGAGAATTATCGGGCGGGATTACTGGCAATTCCGAAGGGTCAGATGGAAGCTGCCCGCGCTCTTGGCATGACCCACCATCAGGGATTGAGATATGTCGTCATTCCCCAGGCGTTCAGGCTGGTGCTTCCCCCGGTGACCAACGATTTCATTTCACTGTTGAAGGATTCCTCCCTTGTTTCAGCCGTCACACTGATTGATCTTACGGGTGCCTATACCCGGATCGCCACGCAGACATTTGATTATTTTGGAACGGGACTCCTAATCGCAGCAATTTACCTCTTGATAGGCCTGCCTTTTGTGCGATTAGCAGGATGGCTTGAATCACGACTTTCCACTGACAAACGAGCTTCCGAGCAAAAACCTTCCTTCTAGCTTGGACTTGGGGCTTAACATCAAACGCCCCTCAAACTTTTCCATTCTGGGAAATCGGACAGGACTTACCAGACGGGAATTTTTGGCCGGTATGGCCGCGTTTTTCAGCGCCCAGATTTTTCTGCCATCGGTTCTGCGCGGAGTAACTCTGGATTCTCATCTCAAACCACTAAGGCTGGGATTCATGACGGACTGTCATGCAACTTCTGAGCGTAACGCCCCCGCCTGGCTCGATCAAACAGCCCCACTGATGAACTCCCTAAGACCGGATCTTATCATCGGGGGAGGGGATTTTGTTGATGGCGGTTTTCACTTGCCCGGAAGCACGATGGAAGAGCACTGGAAGCTGGCTGGCAGCTTTCTAAAAAAAATTGAGGCCCGTGTCGAACCCGTGATCGGTAACCATGATTTCTATGAACCACTGCGGGCTGATGGTACACCCTCCAGAAATGATCCCCGTTGGCGCTTCAAAAAACAATTCTCTCTGGAAAGAACCTATCGTTCGTTTGAGTATGGAGGCTACCGATTTATCATTCTGGATAGCGTGAATCTGGTGGGTGGATTCACTCCCTATCGTGGCCTGATTGATGATGCACAGCTACTCTGGCTTGATCAGGAGTTGAAAAGTATACCGCTCAATCAACCGATTATTCTTTGCACCCATATTCCTTTTAAAACCTCGCTGAATATCGGTTTCGGAACCCTACTTGCCTCATCTCAAGGGCGATTTCATGTTCTTAATTCGGATCTTGTCATGGAAAAATTAAAGGATCGGCCTGTTATCCTGATTCTTCAGGGGCATGTTCACATCAATGAACGCATTGAGCTTGGTGAAATCCCCTGCATCACCGGAGGAGCTGTCTGCGGGAACTGGTGGCATGGGCCGAATATGGGGACTTATCCGGGGCTCGGAGTAATCGAGATATTACCGGACAAAGGCACCATCGGGAGGACTCGTTCCACGGAGTGGAATTATAGTAATACTCCGACACCACCTCAGACATGACGCATTAATGCTACAGCAAGTTCCAGAATAATGAGGATCACGATGGCGATTTCAAGCAGCTCACCTCTGGCATCTGATGCCTCGGCATAAAGTGCGGCATAAGTATCCCTGACGATGGAAAGTTTTCTGTCCACGGCGGCACCGACCATGCGCACTCGGAAGAGTTCCAGCGCAGCCGAATAGACCCTTGCCAGATAAACATCCTCAGTCACCTGCAGAACATTATCGGCTCTTTCCGTCAGTTCCGTGACCTCGGCGACAAGGGTGTAGAGTTTTCGCGCCAGGTTGGCAAAACGACGAGGTGCTAGGAGATTGGCTGCCCTGTGCGTTTGCTCCACGAGATCATACATTCTGGGCAACTCGTCATCGAGGAGTTCATCGTAGTAACGCAATTCCAGAAGCTGGGCATTGGCCACCTCAAGGATGTCGGCCACATCACTGTCGCTTCGCGGTTCGTAGATGAAGGCACGATCCCATGTCAGCACGACGAGATCATCCTCGTAGTAGGAAAATCGTTGCCGGAGCAGATCCCGTGTGGCCCCTTCCGAAAGAGTGCGTTTTTCCCCTGAGAGAAGGGGGACGAGATCCACCTGGTCGAATATTTCCACGCCCTTGAGCGGCCTGTTCCATTGATGCACCACGGCGATGAGATGATCCTCCTGAAGGTTTGATTGGTTGGGGCGGGTGATGGCAGGGGCGAGTGAATCCTTGATTTTGGAAAGCATGTCGATCCAGAGGTCTGTTTCGACATTGGGGCCGATAACCCGGTCCACAGTGTTGGCAAAGTCCGAAAATTCCTTCCAACTCAGGGAGGCGACGGGAAATTTCAATGAAAAGGCAACGACACCGAAATCATAAAGTCTGGCTGTCGCTGTGGCCGTCATGAGATTACCATCCACGCTGATTGGCAATGTTCCGAGGGAAAGCAGCACGGGTGGAACATCGAAGGCCACGGCCTTGGCAGGAGTCGTGTTAAGCTTGCTGCGGGTGGTTGCTCCGCCGTTCTTCCCTCCCCAGAGATCTTCCGCCATTGTTAAATCTATCGAATAGGCGATATCAAACAGCCGCAATGCAATGACCGCGCCCGATTGGACTAGAAGCTCGTTCATGAGTCTCTAAGTAGGGTGTTCACTCTCATCTGTCACGAGCAAGTGAACGCCATGCCCGATTCACGGGGTGCCCCGTTTAATTAAAACCCAGCCCGGCGAGCAGATTGAGACCGAGTGCAAAGAGCGATGCTCCAAGGAAGACGCAGACCGGAAGCGTGAGCACCCAGGCTAGGAGGATGTTGCGGACGGTCTCCATCTGGAGGCCAGAGCCGTTGGCGGCCATGGTTCCGGCAACACCGGAGGAAAGCACATGGGTCGTGCTGACCGGGAGGCCAAGCATGTCAGCCATACTGATGGTGAGCATAGCGACCAATTCGGCGCAGGCTCCCTGACCATAAGTCAGATGCGATTTGCCGATTTTCTCACCGACGGTCACCACGATTCTCTTCCAACCGATCATTGTGCCCAGGCCAAGTGAGATTGCGACAGCTACCTTGACCCAGGTGGGAATATAGTTGGTCACAGAATTGATTGAGTTCGTCAATGTCTTGGCATCCTTTTCAGCGCCTGGAGAGTCAAGTAGGTGATTCTTCGAAAGCTTTGTGGCTGCCGAAGAAATCAGGTAGAGGTTCGAACGCAGTGTGCCCAGTTCTCTTTTTGGTATCTCGCTGATCGAATCAACGGAACCGAGAATATTCGCGCACTCAGCCCCCACAATTTGAAGGGATTTAAACAGTTCCGGACTCGTGGTGTCAGGGTGACGGGTGAAATTGGAAATGACCTTTGCGGGATCATGATTAATCTTGGCGTCATTGGCCCCGGAAGCACGGCCTTCGCAATAGAGGGCGGCCTGTTTGATGGAGTTGCGAAGCGCTGCAATCTCCATGGATGATGAGTCACCCTTGATTGCATACATGGTGGGGACGATGCCGACCAGAATCAGCATGATCAGTCCCATTCCCTTTTGACCGTCATTGGAGCCATGGGCAAAGCTGACACCGGTGCAGGTGAACATAAGCAGTGCCCGGATCCATCCAGGGGGAGGATGATGTCCTTCGGGACTCGTGAAGAGTTTTGGGTTCTTAACCAGAATTTTCATCACGATGAGCAGAAGAGCAGAAACGCAGAAGCCAATGACAGGGGAAATCAGAAGTGCCAAACCGACTTCTTTGGCCTTGGCCCAGTTCACTCCATCACCCCAAAAATGAGTGTCACTCATGAGCGCGTTGGCGACACCAACCCCAATGATCGATCCGATCAGTGTGTGGGAGCTGGAGGCGGGAAGTCCAAAAAACCAGGTGCCGACATTCCACAGAATGGCCGAGACAAGCAGGGAAAAAACCATGGCAAAACCGGGCCCGGAGCCGACGTGAATCACAAGTTCGACCGGGAGTAGATTCACAATTCCAAAGGCAACGGCACCGCTTGATGTCAGAACACCCAGGAAGTTGAAGAATCCCGACCAGATGACGGCGGGTACAGCCGGCAGGGTGTTTGTGTAAATCACGGTTGCCACGGCATTGGCCGTGTCATGGAATCCGTTGACAAATTCAAACCCCAAGGCGAGCAGGAGTGCAAATCCCAACAAAAACCAAGTTCCGGAGGCAATCGTCACACTATCGGCAAGCAGAAAATGCATGGTCTGATGAACTACTCCCATTCACTGGAATCGTGGAGTCTATTTTACCGTTTGATTTGTAACTTTATTGTCACAATTGGGATCTTGATTTTGAGGAGTAGGTAAGATAGTGGTTCCGAGTCTGATGTCCCTTTCGGAAAATCCAATTTCGAGCTTGATGGGGCCTAGTGGTGGAACCCAACAATTTTTCTGGGGATGCCAGTAAAGAAGGGTTGATAATGGTAGTGGAATCGTAATGGTTTTTGTTTCTCCAGGATTGAGTTCTACGCGTTGAAAACCCTTCAGTTCCCTTAGAGGCCGGGGCGTGGATTCCCCTGTCAGGGAGAGATACAACTGCACCACTGTTG
>CAIJRY010000195.1 GCA_903823215.1 uncultured Spartobacteria bacterium | reverse complement strand
CTAGCCCTCAAAAAGCCTGAGTATTTGACTCCTCAGCAACGCGCCCTTGGTCAATAGAAATACCTAGAACCCGTAACAGTCACCGTATCATCTACAGATCAAAAGAGAAATTAAGGGATTACGAATGAGATGCTCTACCAACTGAGCTAAAGCGGCAAAAATTACTGAGGTGGCATCGTAACGATTTTTTCCTGCAAGGCAAGAATGCTGGAGTGGGTGGAAGGGGGGTGAATTAACCACGAAAGGCACGAACCACACGAAAGGGCTATTCCGGTTTCGTACTTTTCGTGTCGTTCGTGGTTTATATTTCTTTGGACTCCTCTCCCCAGATGCGGGAGAGAGTGGTTTGGATTTTGGCCTCGAAGCGGGTGATGAGTTCGCGGTTAGCGTTAACGAGGTTTTGTTCGGCTTCGATTTCGGCGACGATGGCCTGCTGTGTGGCGAGTGGTGGGAGAGGGATTTTCACCTCGTTGAGACTCCGAATCGGAAGCTGGGGTTGTGCTGCACCAGAAACAATAGCATCCCTCTTTAGTCGGAAGTTTTCAGACTGGAAGAAATGAAAAAGATAGCTACTTGAAAGCTTGGTCCCGTCAGGCCGAAATATGAGCATTCCGGAGTTTATGCGGATGTGATCGAACTCGACTGACGCATCATAGAGAGCGGTGTTTCCGATTGTTCCTCGCGTTGTTAGCAACACGTCACCCCGCTCAAGTTTGCCTTTCCTTAGAGCGTTGTCTTTCTCAGGGGTGATAAACTCAAGCTCATCAAACTTGAATCCATCCGAACGAACATTCTTCGTGTTTAGAAAAAGACAATGACCTAACGGGGAAAAATCTTCTTTGCATGGGTAATTTGTCCCGCGGTCACCGTCAATGATTTGGAAAGGGGCGTCTTCAAAAGTGGGGATCGGCCAGTCGGGGTTGATGGGGATGTGGGGGCGATAGTTGTCGAGGACGGCGCGGGCACCATTAATAATTTTTTGATAGCCTTCGATTTCGGCGACGATCTCGCGCTGAATTTCCAGCGGCGGAAGAGGAATTTGCAGCTCCTCGATTTGACTGCGATTGATTGATGCGAAAACAGCGCCTGCGTCCCCCTTGATTTGTGCTTCTTGGCTCCGGAGGAAATAGAAAGCATAAGAGGGCATCAACTTGCCTTCTATCGGTTTAATCGCGGCCAAACCACGGCCAATGCAAATCCGCTGAGTAGCAAGATTTACAGGTCCGACTGGTGCCCGAACCGAAATCAGAATATCGCCAGCATCTGCGAAGCGTTGAGGAGCCGTTGTCCACGTTGTCGGAGCGCCTATGAACATCTCCCCAAACTCCGTCTTTCCTTGATAGAACGGAGTACCGGTGCCTGTTTCGTTGTAAGACTCGCCCGGAGGAGACTGACCGGCTACGACTTCACCAACCTCTCGCAACTGCACAATAGGGTAATGTGTCGCTCTTGCGGCCCCCTCCCTATACCTCTCACAACTCAGGTTGTAGTCGCCGTTGTCAGCAATTTTTGCTTTGGGAACAATGAGTCCCGCACCGAAGGTGAGTTCGTTGATAGGTTCTTCGCTGCGGAGAGCGGCGAGATAGGTTTCAAGATCAGCCTGCACCTTCGGAAGGTCATTCTTCTCAATGGCTCTCCTCTGCGCTCCGAGGCCGAAGCCGTCGTTCTCGACTTTGAAGAAGGCCACGGTGTCGCTCTGTCGTGCGAGGGATTTATCCAAGATCAGAATCGAAGTTTTCACCCCCGAGTAGGGATTGAAGCATCCGGCTGGGAGGGAAACGACAGCGACGAGGGAATTCTCAACGAGCATCTTCCGAAGCTCTTTATAAGCAGTCTGGCTCTGGAAGATGATCCCCTCGGGGACGATGATTCCGGCCCTGCCCGTAGGCGTGAGGTGCTCGGCCATGTAATCGACGAAGAGGACTTCGCTCCGCTTGGCCTGGATAGAGAAACGGTTGTGGGGACGGATGCCTCCCTTGGGGGACATGAAGGGGGGATTGGCCAGAATGACATCGGCGTATTCGTTCCACCGCTCCTGATCGGTGAGGGTGTCGTATTCAAAAATATGCGGATCGGTGAAGCCGTGGAGGTAGAGATTCACCAGCGAGAGGCGCACCATGTCGGGGGAGATGTCATATCCCTTGAAGTTCTGAGCCATTTCGCCGCGCTGCTGCGGCGTAAGTGTGCTGTGACCCTTGGCATCCCTATTATTCTTAAGAATATATTTATACGACGAAATAAGGAATCCGGCGGTGCCGCAGGCGGGGTCGAGGATGCTTTCTTCCTTCTGCGGTGCGAGCACTTCGACCATGAAGTCAATGATGTGGCGCGGGGTGCGGAACTGACCCGCGTCTCCCTGAGAGCCGAGAACAGAGAGGAGATACTCGAAGGCATCACCCAGTCTCTCGCTGTGATCATACGAAAATTCGTCGATGATCTTGAGGAAGGACTTCAGGGTCTCAGGATCGCGGTAGGGGAGGTAGGCGTTCTTGAAGATGTCGCGGAAGAGGGGCGGGATGCCGGGGTTCGAAGGCATTTTGTCGATTCCCTCGGCGTAGAGGGCAAGAAGCTCGTGACCTCCAAGGCCGGAGCGCATGAGATGAGACCAGCCATAGCGGGCAAATTCACCGGTAAAGAATTTCCTCTTTCCTCCCAACTCCGCGGCCTCCGCGTCCATGTCATCCATGAACTTGTAGATGAGGGCAATGGTGATCTGCTCGACCTGACTCTTGGGATCGGGGACCTTACCGACAAGTATGTCCCGAGCGGTGTCAATGCGGCGCTTGGTATCGGTATCGAGCATGGGAAAAGGTGTGAAAAGTAGGAAAATGTGGTTGAAAGTGGGATAATGTGGACTAGTGTTGCCGTAGCGACCAGTGCGGGCTCGACCTTATCGGCCCCGCGGCTTCGGCCCCTGGCCGCTCCTTTTTTGCTCAGATTCCAGCCAAACCAGCACATCGGGAAGGGATTCGGACCCCCGGTGAAGTAAAGGCTCAATAGCCTTGATCACGGAACGATTGAGTTCCTTCACGGGAAAACCCGCCTTTTCCTCTTCCAGCCTACGGCAGGCATAAGCACAGAGATCTCCCAGCTGCAAAAGAAGGCTTTTCCGAGAATCGATGAAAAATCCTTTTTCAATGATGTGGTCAAGGTGAAGTCGTCCCGGTGTGCCACGAAGGAGCTTCTGTGCCTTTTCAACATCGAACATGACTTCCCTGTTCTCATCCGAGATGAAGATGCCTAGAGGCGAGTCTGGCTGGGCTTTTAAGTAGTCATTCACTACATGAGCAACCAAGGGAAATGCCGCTAAATGGGGATTGATGATGACTCCCGACCCGAAGGCAGATTCCAGCCATCGCAGATAGCGGTGTTTTACAATCGCACGGTGAATGACTTTAAGCTGATGTCGCTGGGCCACACCGAGGGCTGCGGTGAAAAAGTTGAGTCGATGCTGAATGGGAAATGCACGAAAGTAGCCTCTGGGACTAATGAGCTCCGCAGCATGGATTTCAAATTCATCGGGATTTGCATCCGGAAAAAATCTTTCAATCTCGAGAAAGAGTTCCGCCTCGATAGTAACCCAAGAACTCTCGGGAACGAGCAATGCAGCAAGACAAAAAACAGGTTGTTGGGAATCAGTCAGATTATTACCGGAGTTTCCGGATTCATCGAGATAGGCTAGGATCATGGGGTGAAAGCGCGCCTAGGCGTGGGAGGCCCCACGGTATTTGCTGGAACTGGTCACAGATTGTGACCTGCTAGGCGTAAGTTGCTTTTCTCCGCAACCCTCCGAACTTGGGGTCACAACTTGTGACTTCAAGAGGCTCCACTCAGCAGCGGTCAATTGGAACATGAAATCAACGGGAGCGGCGGGTTTTGGCATGGTTAAGGAGTTTTCTAGGCCGCGAACTGGCTCAAAGGGACATAGTCCTTGATGTATTCTGGAATGATTCGACGATATTTCAGAGGAACAGCCCTGAAGTCGCTTATCGTAAAGACAGGATTTGTATTCAAGTCTGCCAAGTCACCCGAGTCGATGATATGTCGCACTTTGTCGCTGACGACATAGGCCTTGAAATAGGTCTTCAAGGCCGGGATTGCCTCGGCCTCCTCGGGCTTATGGTCGGCAACGAATTTGGAGAACTCTTCTTCGAGAAGCTCATCCTTTGATTTGAAGCGGGGAATGAGACCGAAGATTTTTTCGAGAATTTCCCGGAGCGTAATCTTGCGATCCACATCAGCAGCTGCTCGGAGCTTTTCCAGCGAGTAATATTCTGAGGGCTTGTCGAAGATCTCTTTGTTCACATAGTCGATGACTCGATCCCATTGGCCTGATTCGACACTCGTGGCAATAAGGTCGTTTTCGCGAATACTCTCCTCAAAACGCTTAAAGAACATCCGGTCGATTTTCATTCCCTCAATCCCGACAGGCTCTTCCTGGATCTTGGAAAGAATATCCTCTCCCAGATGCTCGTAAGTTCCGCCGGAGACTCCACCGCCTCCGCCCTCTCCGGTTGAGGGCTTGGGAGGTGGAAGCTGGATAACCTGATCGTAGTTGAATTTCTCCTCGAAGTATTCGCAGTTGGCAAAAAAGTCGAAGAGCTTGAAAGCGCTCTTCTGCGGCTCCCTCACACTTTCCTTGAGAGTCTGGTCGAAAAGTTCCTCTCTGAAATCATGTTTCCGGGTGCCACGCCCTTTGATCTGAATGAAATCAGTGGGTGAGAAAATCGGTCTGAAGAGACCGAGGTTCAAAATGTCCGGGCAGTCATACCCTGTGGTCATCATTCCCACAGTGACACAAACACGGGCCTTGCTCGTCTTGTAGGAGGACAGAAAATTGGCAGAGCCGAGAAGATTGTTATTGGTGAAGTTGATGGTGTGCTGCTGGGCACCTTCCACCTGAGAAGTCACCTGAACGGCAAAGTCAGACTGGTATTTACCGGGGAACATCCGGTCGGCCATGTGATTGAAAACCTGGGAGAGTTTGGCGGCGTGATTCTGGCTGACGGCAAAGATGATCGACTTGCCAATTTCCCCGCTGACAGGATCGCGGAGTGCATTCTCCAGAAAGATTTTGCAGAAGAGTTGGTTCGTGGCCTCCGAGAAGAAGCGCTTTTCAAACTGTCGGTGCTTGTAGATCTCTTTCTTATCCTCCCCTTCCTCGTCCTTGAACTCCACAATGAAACCCTGCTCAGAAAGAAGCTGGGTGGTGATCCCGCTGCGGGCATCCACCACCGTAGGATTGATCAGATACCCCTCCTTGACACCATCGAGCAGGGAGTAGCGGAAAGTTGGTTTTCCTTCGGGACACCCAAAAGTGCGGTAGGTATCGAGCAGAAGTCGGCGCTCCACCTCTCGCGGGTCTTTGACGGCAGGGCTCTTGGGATTAAAGTTCTTGAGATAGTCGCGAGGGGTGGCAGTCAGTCCGAGCTTGTACCCAATGAAGTAATCGAAAACGGCGCGGGCATTGCCGCCGATACTCCGGTGCGCCTCATCCGAAATCACGAGATCGAAATCGGTGGGAGAAAAGAGGTGCTGGTATTTGTTGTTGAAGAGGAGTGACTGAACCGTGGTGACAACAACTTCGGCATGCCGCCAGTCGTCGCGGTTCTCCTTGTAGATGACGCTCTTGTAGTCATTGGCGAGGGTCTTTCGGAACGCCTTGAGAGCTTGGTCTTCCAATTCCAGCCGATCCACCAGAAAGAGAACACGCCGGGCATTCCCGGTACGGAGGAAAAGTTTGATAAGTGCCGCCGCCACCAGCGTCTTGCCGGTGCCGGTCGCCATCTCCAACAGGAAGCGTTCGCTCCCCTTGGCAACGGCATCCTGTACGGCATGAATCGCTTTCTTCTGGTAGGGACGAAGGAAGCGAAGCCCGTTCGATGCAATGAAGGCGGGGCGTTCGAGCTCATTCTTCCATGCCGCCTCGATGGCATATCCGGGCCGCTGGGTCTGGACGACATAGTCATCATCAACGACTTCCTGAGTGAGCCGCTTCGGCTCCGGGGTGGTCTTCTGGTATCCTGTCACGGATAAGGGTGTCGGGAACGAGGTGATGACGGAAGGGTTGCCCCGTTCTAAATCCCAAAAATAGTGGAGATTCCCATTGGAAAGAATGACGAAACGGCAGTTCATCCCCTTGGCGTAGTCGCGGGCCTGTTCCTTTCCGATAAGGGGATTTTTGTCCTCCGCCTTTGCCTCCAAGACGATGAAGGGAAACCCCTTTTCATTGAGAAGAAGGAAATCAATGAATCCTTTGGTGGCTTTCTCAAAGTTCTCTCCAAGGTCATCAAGAGTCTGCTTGGTGAGATCCACAGATGGTTCCAAGCGTATGTTTGCCCTCCCATGGTCGTCGGCGAAGAAACGCCAGCCCGCCGCCTCAAGCAGCCTGTTGATTTTAATGCGGGCGGTGGCCTCTTTCATGAGCGGGAGAAGAGCTGTCGAGCATATTCGTTTCAGGCCTTCACGACGAGGCTAGAATTAGAAATGGTTTTAACCCGAACTCCGAAGTTAAAAAAGCATCGTTTTGCGGGAAGAGGTTTGGTTGAAAGGGGTTGCAACACCAAAGACAACCTCAACTTCCG
>CAIJRY010000194.1 GCA_903823215.1 uncultured Spartobacteria bacterium | reverse complement strand
TCTCTTGGAGGGAAATCCATCTCACATCCCACAGGCCGTGAAGTCCTCGCCTATATCCACGATCTCTATGAAGCGGTCTGCGATCCAAGCATTCCTGATCCGAAGGGTGTCCAGAAAATCAAAAAATATGCGAATTTTATCGGAGAGGGAGTCAGTCAGGAATTTCTCCATGCTGTCCGACGAGTCAGTAAAAAGAGCGATTTTTTTGCGCTCTGCTCAGATCATCTCGATCATGATGAGCGAATGGCACTCGCTCCCGCATTGATCTTGAGTTAGATTTTCCTACCCTAAATGTTCGAAATCAAACGCCGTGAAAAAATGGTCGAGCGTGCCCTGCTTGTGGGTGCGTACACGGTGGTGGATGCAAAGAATGATGCAGAGGATCTTCTGAACGAGCTCGGCGAACTGGTTCGTACGCTTGGCATTCCCATTATTGAAATGCTGCTGGTCTATAATCGGGAACCACATGCGCGCTACTTCGTCGGATCAGGAAAGGCCGAGGAAGTCTGTGATCGGGCCAAAGAACTCGAATGTGATGTCATTATTTTCGATAACGAACTCTCCCCCGCCCAGCAGCGTAACTGGGAGACCCTTGCGGGCATCACGGTGATCGACCGTCAGGAGATCATTCTTGATATCTTCGGCTCCCGCGCCCAGACCCGTGAGGCCAAGATCCAGGTTGATCTTGCCCGCATGGCCTATTCGCTGCCGCGCCTCACACGCGCCTGGAGCCATCTGGGCAAGCAGGGTGGCGGCATCGGATCGAAGGGTGAAGGTGAAAGCCAGCTTGAGCAGGATAAACGTAAAATTCGCAGCCAGATTGATGGTCTCAAGCGCGATCTTAAGGAGGTGCGCCGCAATCGTGCCAACCAGCGCAAGGATCGCAAACGCGCACCTGTTCCCAATGCCGCCATCGTCGGCTATACCAATGCAGGGAAGTCATCCCTCCTTCGCAGGCTTACTGGAGCGGATGTCCTCGTGGAGGATGCCCTGTTCGCTACCCTCGACACAACGACACGCAAAATCGATCTGCCGAACAAGCAACCTCTACTCCTGACCGATACTGTCGGATTTATCCGCAAACTGCCGCACCAGCTTGTCGAATCATTCAACGCCACCCTAGAGGAAGCAGTCATGGCGGACTTTCTCGTCCATCTGCTTGATGCCTCTCATCCACGAGTGCTCGAATTTTACGACACAACAATGAAGGTGCTTTCCGAGTTGGGAGCAGATGCAAAAAAAACTCTGGTTGTTTTTAACAAAATCGACCGGGTGGACGATCCCGTCACCCGCGCCATCCTCCGCAATGAGCATCCCGAGGCACTCTTTATTTCCGTTCACACAGGCGAGGGACTGGAACAACTCGTGGCGAAACTGGGCGGTCTTGTTGACTCGGGCACTCAGGAGGTTTTGATTCATCTTCCTCTGGATCGCAGCGATCTTATGGCACGCCTGCATAGGGAGGGAACGGTGCATCACACCGATTACGAGGAGGAATTCATCCGGATCCATGCAAGCGTCCCGGAACGGTTCCGCCAGACATTGAAGCCATATATTATGCTTTGATTTTTTGCATCAACAGTCACCTTGCGATTTATCCGGCTCTTCCCTAGCTTCACCCGACAATGAGCGACGATTCCAACGCCCCCGCAGATCTCTCCAATATTGGCATTGATCTCTCCCAGATCTTTCGTCCTTCTTGGACGGTGGAGTCGTCCGACAGCACGGCCCGACTGGCAGCAAAGTATGATGACTGGGATCGGAGTGAACGCTCCGAGCGTCAGGGTGGCCAACGCAACAGGGAAGGTCAGGGAGGAAGAGGTGATCAGCATCGTGGTCCACGCCCCGGTCGGGATCGCGACGCTTCCAATCGCGACAAGGGCCCTCGCCCTCAATCCGGTAGCCAAGGTTCACCATCTGGTCCACGCAGCGAACGCGACCGCAGCTCCGCTCGGGATCATCGACGCGACGATCGTCGTCCTGAACCTGCACCCAAGCCGATGCTGGAAGGGTGGAAGCTTCTACTCATCCCCGAGCATTCAGCGCTTGAGGCCATCGCCAAACAGATCCGCTCTCGGGCCAAAGCCTATCCTCTCTTTGAACTCGCGCGACTCGTCGTGAATCTCTCCGACCGCTACAGCGTTGCGCTCAAAGCCGAATCCGAGGAGAGCCCTAAGCTCTTCCGGGTCAAAGCGGACGGATCGCTCTGGACTTCCCGTAGGGAAGCAGTCTCCCATCTTCTCTCCAAGCATCTTGAAAAATTCTACCATCGTTCCTCCATCACGACAGAAGCCCCAAAAGGCAACTACTCCCTGGTGGCCCAATGCGGGATGAGCGGCGTCCTGCTTGGCCCACCGAATCATCACGAATACCAGTCCCGTCTTCTCGCCCTCCACTCTTCACGGTTTAAGAATCTGCCCTTCGAAGTTTACAAGACGCGCATCAAGATGATGCGTGACGAAGCCTTGATGGAACAGTGGAAGACGGAACAGAGCACCCGCACGGTCTTCACACCGATTGAATCCTCTACCAAGGCCGCGCCAGTCATCGATGAAGTCGCCAAAGAAACTCCTGTTGTTGAATCCACCGGGGTTGCGTCTGAATCTTCCGCCGGGGAAATTTCGACGCCTGCCGAGAGTGCCGAAGTAACCCCTGTTTTAGACACTCCCCTTGTTGCTGAGGAACCATCTGCGACCTCCGAAGCATCCACCGAGGAACCTGCTACCGAGCCGGGGCTTTCCGTCGAAATCCCCGTTCCAGATGGCCCTCAACTCACCCTTGAGGAGGCGGCGGAGCATTTTCAGAAAAACCATGCCGAAAATGAAGTCGAAGAGGCTGGTTCTGAAATCACACTCTCCGGTCGCATCGCCTTGCACGAATCAGATCCTCTTCTGCACGAGCTGCTGATCAAAACATTACAGGAGCTGGATCGCTTTCCCCTTCCCCTGGCGCAGATCATCGGGAAGGAACTCTCTGGCAGTGGACTTCAAATCTTCAAGGCACATAAGAAAATCATCCATGTCTCGGTGGCGCGTCCCCGCTATCTCGACCGCGCAACAACACCCACCTCCGAGGGATTCCGTGGCATTCTGGATTATCTGGAAGCCCATCCAAAGCAGCCTCGGGACAAGCAATGGGCGGGGATGCTTGCCCTTCGCACCGAGCCTGCGGGAGAAGATGTCGAAGCTCTGAAACAACGCGAACAGGCGCTCGGCACCGATCTGCTCTGGCTCCTCCATCAGGGCCATGTGCTCGATTTTGCGATGGGAAATCTTCAGGCGGCCATTCGCCCGATTCCTCAGCAGAAACCAACGCAGCCTGCCGTCAATCACCCATCCTCAACAACGGAAACCACAGAGGTTGCCGGGGTCGAAGTGCCAGAGGCTCCTATGGTTATCGCCGAAGAGGAAGTTTTAGCAGAGAAAGTCATCGCTGAAGAGACCCTTGAGAGTGCCGTCCAAGCTCCCATAGAGCCAGCAGCTCTTCCTGCTCAGCCCCCGTCCGATTCTCATGGTCTCGGACACGCGTGACGATTTACCAAGCCTGAGTGGCTATGAATCACCCAAGCTTCTGGGCGAATACCTCCTCCTCCACTACGGAGGGCCATCGGAACTTTGCCACGAAGCCCTTCCCGTCGATCCGGCAGTAACGGCTACCCCTTTTCCCGTCCGATACGTGAGGGAGTTGCTCGATACGGGACTGCTACCCAAGAATGCCCGCGCTCTGGAAGTCGGCTGCGCTGTAGGAGCTGCCTCCTTTGAACTTGCACGCTTTTGCAGCCATGTCGAAGCAAGCGATTATTCACACTCCTTCATCTCGGCGGCGCAGACATTGCAACGCGAAGGATCACTTGCAGCTACCCGGAGCGTGGAGGGGGACATTACGCTGCCCCTGATTGCTCAGATTCCAGCGGAGATCGATCGAAACCGAGTCAGCTTTTCCGTGGCTGATGCAACGAATCTCCCGGAGGATCTCGGCTCTTTTGATGTCGTTCTCGCCGCCAATCTACTCTGCCGACTACCCGATCCTGATGCCTTTCTCTTGCGGACTTCTACCCTAGTAAAGCCGGGGGGGCAGCTCCTGCTCACTACCCCTTTCACATGGCTTGAAGAATATACCCCCAGAGAGCGTTGGATCGGAGGGCTTTCTTCGGATCAGCGGAGCGAACAGGAACTCACCCGGAGACTGCAAGAGAACTTCCGGTTGCATCATCGCCGCAATCTGCCATTTCTGATCAGGGAACATGAACGCAAATACCAGCTCGGCATCGCCCTTGGCACCTCCTGGATTAGACGATAGCGCCTTGGATTGGGAAGCAAGATATCGGGCGGGCGACACGCCGTGGGAGAAGGGATTTGCAGCTCCTCCTCTCACTGATCTGCTCACACGCCATGCGATCCGTGGCACTGTTCTGGTGCCAGGCTGTGGGTCGGGCCATGATGTGCGGGCATTGGCCTCAAAAGGAGCCTCAGTCATCGGACTTGATATTGCTGAATCGGCCATCATATCAGCACGGAGCTTTCAGTCTGCTGGCGGTGAGAGCTATGAACAGGGTGATCTCTTCGTCCTACCGGCCTCATGGCATGGACGCTTTGACTGGGTGGTGGAGCATACCTGCTTCTGCGCTATCCCACCTCGCCGCCGAGTCGATTATCTCAGGGCTGTCAACGAAGTCCTCAAACCGGACGGTCATTACTTCGGTATCTTTTATCTGAATCCCGATACCGAGGAAGGCCCTCCCTTCCGAGTCAGCAGAGAAGAAATTGCCCGGCTCTTTGATCCCAATTTCGAACTCCTCGACGAATGGATTCCAGAGCATTCCTTTGAAGGACGCGTGGGCCGGGAACTCTGCCAACTTCGGAGAAAACGATCATGAGCGATTGCTGCTGCGATCATCACCCGAAAAAGGAATCAAGCATTCCGGCACCGGAAGGCTCGCTCTATACCTGCCCGATGCATCCCGAGATCCTCCAGGAAGGACCGGGAGATTGCCCCAAGTGTGGCATGGCCTTGGAACCGCTGATTCCGACAGGAGGTGAAGATGCGGAGGCACAGCTCCTTGCCCGGAGATTCTGGCTCTCCGTGGGGTTAGGGGTGCCTGTTCTCCTCCTTGCCATGGCACCGATGTTCGGACTCACGCTTCTATCCCCAGTCTGGTCGGGTTGGGCGGAGTGCCTGCTCTCTTTTCCCGTGCTCTTCTGGTGCGGAGCACCGATCTGGCAGAAGGGGATTGGTTCGTTTGTGGATCGGAATCTTAACATGTTCTCCCTGATCTCACTCGGGACGGCGGCGGCCTTTCTGGACAGCATGGTCATCCTGATTTGGAGCGAAGGGAATCAGGAGATGCATTCCCAAGGTCTCTATTTTGAAGCGGCCACGGCCATTATGGTGCTAGTACTACTAGGACAATGGCTGGAAGCACGCGGGCGTGCACGCACAGGTTCGGCACTGCGCGAACTGCTCGATCTCACACCGCCCACCGCCCGACTCGTGCAGGAAGGGCAAGACGACCGGGAAATTCCAGTCTCTGAACTGAATCCCGGAGATCTCGTCCGCGTTCTTCCCGGTGACAAGATTCCAGCCGACGGCACCCTCGTCGAGGGTTGGAGTTCCGTGGATGAATCGATGCTCACCGGGGAATCACTGCCGGTGGAGAAAACACCTGGATCGTCACTCTCAGCAGGGACCCTAAACAGGGAGGGGAGCTTTGTTATGCAGCTCACCCGGGTCGGATCCGAGACGGCCCTTGCGCAGATTATCCATCTTGTCGCCCAGGCACAACGCAGTCAGGCTCCGATTCAGCAACTGGCAGACCGCGTTGCTGCCATTTTTGTCCCCATTGTACTGGGCATCAGTTTTGTGACGCTGCTGCTCTGGATGGTAATCTCTGGAAGCTGGAATCATGCGCTGAGCGCAGCTGTTTCCGTCCTGATGATCGCTTGTCCCTGTGCCCTCGGTCTTGCCACGCCGATGGCACTTGCCGTCGGCATCGGTCGCGCCGCAAGGCACGGCATTCTCGTTCGCTCCGCCGTGGCTTTGCAGAATCTCGCCTCCACGACACTGCTGGCACTCGATAAGACCGGTACGCTCACAGAGGGAACACCAAGCCTCACTTCCATAATTTCCCTGGGAGACATTCCCGAGGAACGCCTTCTGATGCTGGCTGCTTCAGCAGAGATCGGAAGCGAGCATCCACTGGCGCGGGCAGTGATCCAGCACGCCAAAGAGCGCAAACTCGAGCTATCCAAGCCTTCTGAATTCCGCGCCCATCCGGGAGGTGGCATTTCGGCGGCAGTCGATGGAGTTGCCCTGCTGATCGGCAGTACCCGTTTCCTTCAGGAGCAGGGTATTTCTGTCCATGATATCGAAAATCTCCCCCTCTCATCATCTGCCGTCGGACTCATGGCGATTGCCCTCGATGGAAAATCTGCGGGAGTCTTCCTTGTTCAGGATACCATTCGCCCTTCGGCAAAAAAGCTGCTTCATGAATTCAAAGAAATCGGCGTGCAGGTCGCCATGCTGACCGGAGATCGTGAAAGCACGGCGCGAAGCGTCGCCGAGGAACTCAGGATCACCAATTGGCACTCCGGACTCTCCCCTGCCCAGAAGGGAGAGCAACTCATCCAATGGAAGAAAGAGGGCTTTCAGACCGCGATGGCGGGTGACGGCATCAACGACGCTCCCGCTCTGGCCGCAGCCGACGCCTCCATCGCCATGGGTGCCGGATCGGACATCGCCAAGGAGACGGCGGGGATCATCCTGCTCAAGCCCTCACTGGAGGGAATCATCACCTCGCTTCGTCTCAGTCGTGCCGTCCTGCGGATGATCCGGCAGAATCTTTTCTTTGCCTTCGCCTACAATGTCATTGGCATCCCGATTGCAGCAGGCCTCCTCTATCCTTGGTTCGGCATCCTGCTCAGTCCCATGCTCGCCGCAGCCGCTATGAGCCTCAGCTCCGTCTCGGTGATCGCAAATTCCCTGCGATTGCGAAGAGTCGAACTTTGAACCTTTGCTTATTCCAAGACGATGATCCTCCATTTAACTCCTCGCACCTGTCGGCTTGTTTGGTCAGTTTCAGTTCAAATGAGATGGCCTGTTTGACGGATGACCTTTACCGAAGGACATCCTCCCGATACCCCTGCAATTTACTGATGAAACGATGGCTCATTTTAGCCGAGGTGCTGTTCGTGGTAGGGCTCGTCACAACGATCCTTCTTGTTGGCAGCAGTTCACCACAAAGGAGCGAACAATCCCTCACAACGAAGGAGATTGTCCAACTTCTTGCTGAGGGAAAGCAGGCCGATGCTGAAGATGAAGTTCAGAATCCTCACAATACAGAGGAGATATTTTGGAAAGCAGTTTTGATGCGCAGCCGGTTTGAAGGATACGGTGCCATGCCTCTTTTCATCCGAGTGATGAAAGAGCAACCCGATGCACCGATAGGACTCGCATCAGCCTGCGTGGTTGGAGTCGATCTCGCCAAGACTTCGGCTCAGGCACTCTACTATTTCAATGCAATGATGACACTTGCTGAGGAGCACCCTGATTCCGTGCCCATCCACTGGCTGGCAGGGGTGATGGCCCGCACACTAACGGGACATCAGCTCAACCGAGGAGTTTATGTAATTCCATCTGAAATGAACCGGCGGGTTCTCCTCTGTGGTGTTGGACAGTACGAAAAGACATTAGCGCTATTGGCTCCAGGCTTAGGACCAGTGCTGATTCATCAAACACTCGGCAACCTTTTGGATGATCTCGAAATTCACGACAAGGCCCGTGAGCAAAGGGATATTGCCGTTGCGTTGGAAAGAAGACCGTGGAGCCTCCATGCTGCCGCCGTCACCTATATGGATCTTGGGAGGAATCAGGAGGCTCTTCCCCTGATTCAAGATGCCATTTCCATAGAAGAGAAGAGTCTTGGGCAATTCGATTATGCCGTTTCGATAGTCGGTTTTATCAAAAAAACCGTCGATAATCTGAAGGGCCGATTCCCCTCATTGGAGAAGATATCAACGGGTATTAAGCCGCTTCAACACTCAACCGGAGTCTCAAAATACTACGCAGTGGAAGGTGAGATTCTCTGGAATCTTGACCGTAAAGAGGAGGCCCTTGCCTGCTACAGCAAAGCGGCAACATCGGATCCCCGGAATCAGTACATTTTATCCCTCTGCATGAAATCCTGTAGCAGTCTTGGTAAGTATGCAGAAGCAAGGAACTACTCACGGCAGGCTTTAAGCAATGAGCCTAAGAATCGCTATTTCCAAGTTTGGGATGCAAGGCTGGCAGTGCTCAATCAGGAGTCAGGCGCTACACAACGTTTAAAAGAAGCGGGAGGGTTTGATTTTAATGGAATGCCAGTGAAGGAAGAAAACTCTTCCTCTGATCCATGGTTCACCGCAGTGGGTCTGGGTGACCTGAAGAAGGTCAAAGAATTGATCCCGACCGTGGATGTAAACGCTCGCGATCCGAAATATAATCAAACAGCTCTCATGATAGCCGCCCAAAATGGATGGGAGCCGATCATGACGGAGCTTCTGAAGGCCGGGGCCAAAACAGATCTGGTTGATAGCAACGCAGACACAGCCCTCCACTACAGTGTTCAATTTTCACAACCTCGTACCTCCAAGCTCCTTCTTGATGCTGAGGCCGGGACGGACTTTCAGGACAAATGGCATCAGACACCACTCATCATGTCGGCAAGTGCCAAGGACTGGGATATTGTCCGAATGCTGCTTAAGAGAAATCCGAATGTGAATCTTGCCTCTCCCTTCCATGGAACTCCGCTGCATAATGCGACAGGCTTTGGACAGCTTAATATGTTGAATGCCTTGATCGGACATGGGGCTGATGTCAACGCGCACAGACAAAGTGGTGGTGACACACCGCTGATGGCTGCCGCCAAATATCATCATAGCTTTGTCATCCTACCTCTCATATCCGCAGGTGCTGACATAAACGCCCGCGATAATCAGGGAAGGACGGCGCTTAATGCTATGATACTTCCGCAGCTGGATTTTCCTATTGTCCGCATCCTTCTAGAACAGGGTGCTGATCCGACACTTGCCGATACAAACGGCTTGAACCCCATCACAAAAGCCCGCCTCTTGGGGCATGAAGAGTTAGCCGTTGAAATGGAGAAGAAATCAGGCCATGCAGAACCCTTTAATTTTTCTCTAGTTGAAGCTCCCAACCCTTATCTCACTGCAGAGGAACAAAACGCTTTCCTCTTCACTCTCCCAATACGCCTTGCAAAAGGACATTTCCCGGGAATTTCGACTGACTCCTTCCCATCCAATAAGAAATCGGCCGCAAATGAACTCAGCAATGAATTTGGGATTAAAAATGCTTCCGATTTAGCCCGAACTCCGAAATTGAAAGAGATGAGTTGGTGGAAGATGTTGGCCGATAGGAGTTGCGGAAATACGAGGGTGTATCGATTGATACAGACGAGAATTGACAAGACTTCTTTGCGGTCAAGAGATTGCATCAAATCGCTCC
>CAIJRY010000193.1 GCA_903823215.1 uncultured Spartobacteria bacterium | reverse complement strand
CTCCCTCACCCGCATGTGCATGTGGGCCAGTGAAATCGGTCTGCTCGACGGCAGTGCCATGGACGGGGCGCTCCCCTTCGGTGACATCGTGAAGGAACCCGATCTCCCGCTGGCCAAAATCAACGGCCCCTTCGGCGAACAAACCTACCTGCCGAGCCTGATCGAAATGCCCGACATCAAACCAGGGTTTGTCCGTGGCACCCAACCCCTTGGCTCCTCATTGCTGGAGTGGATTGATTGATGAGACTCTCTTTGAGGGGTTTCAGCAGGCCATCACGGCCAGCATCAAAAATAATAAAGCGCTGTATTCAATACCAGACGTGGCTGCGCTTGTGCGCTTGGAATCGTTAGGGAATAAAATTAGCCTTTAAGTACATTAATTAAAAGTTGTTCACACTGATTCTCCTCCTGGAGAATGTCTTCGCCAAGCCTCTGAAAGCTTGAAATGGGCCTTACCGGAGCCCATAGGCTCTGGAGCCTTATAAACACTGGTGTTCCACGGAATCGGTAGCCTGATCTCCGCTTCGGAAAGGGTGCTTTTACCCTCGCTTATCCCCTGTTCCACATGGGCCCACCATCAAAAAAATCACAGTTCCACACAAGTTATTCACAAACAGCGAACAGCACTCTGGGATTGGCCGTAAGTCGCTTTGCCAGCAGTAGATTATCCCAATTCACAAAAATCTCTGCACCTTGATTGCCCGCCTCAGTGGATTGGGGTGTGTTCTCAGGGCCTGTCTAAAATCCCTCTTGGGTTGACCTTTCGTTCAGGCTGCCGCAAGCGGGGCAGTGAAGCAACTCGGCTGTCGTCGTGTCTGTGTATCGGGAGCCGCAGATCCGGCAAAATACACGATTTTGGGCGATGGCTTTGGAGTGGCGCTTTCGGATTATTTCATAGCCAATCCAGAGGATCAAAATTCCTGTAAGAAACAGCGCAAGGTAGAGACATACAAACCAGGAAAGTGTGATCGAAATCATGGTTTTGCAACCGCAGGGGAAGGTGTTGAGGATGCAGCAGGTGCTCCCCAGAGCATGAGGACGCGGCCCCAATCGGCCTGCTCTGCGGACTGAAACCTTTGGGAGTGAATCCAGACGCTTCCCGCCTCGTCCGTGGCTGGATCGCCGGAGGATTCGAGCTGTACGCAATGCATCGGCACCCCCTCTTCGCTCACCTCCACTTCATAGAGTGCCGGCTGGGCCATGGGGGTGAGAGCGAGCGGTGGCTCCACCGCAGAGGTCTTACGCAACCGCGTTGCAAGATCATCCTGCCATTTGACAAGAGTTGCTGGCGCGGGAAGCGGGGGACTCGCTTTACTAGAGGTTAAGCGGACAGGTTTCGTTTTCACCATGTCCGTCATTTGTGGAAAAAGCGGCGGGGCAAGTGGTTCCGGCGTTTCTTCGGGAAGCGGGCGCAGTGGTGGTGGCGGCTCCTCGTAGCTGGGTCGATACTTCAACGGTGGTGGCGAGGGAATTGCATCCTGCGTGTCATATTGAGGGGAGAATACAGCCGGGTCGTTCGCTGCGAGCCATGGAGCAAGCTGGCGGGCGGCGGCCGAGTCGGGTGGGATGAAGTAAATCTGGGGTGAGGAGGGCTGGCTCGGCAGCGGAGTGGTGTAGCTGATGGAGAAGAAAACAATCATGGCTGCCTGCAGGATGGCCGCAATCAGGATACAGCCCGGAAGGGCGAGCCGCGGGGCCTGACGAACAGGCCATTCAAAAAGAAGATGCGCAAGCTCCCCCAGCTCTTTGAAATCTTTTGGGAGATGAGGTTCCAGACTCCCGCCAGCACCGTGACGGAGCAGGCTCATGATGCCGGGGGTGTGCCGGTGGCAAGCACCACGGTAAATCCGCAATGCACTCCAATGGTCATGATCTTGACAAGCAGATCATAGGGAGCAAGCCGGTCGGCCTTGATGATAAGACTGCCTGTCTTGCGTACTTTGTGCAGTGCCTCTTCCAGCTCGGTCGGGGTCACGACATTGTGATCGTAGTAGATCTGGGGAAGGGGTGCCCCCGTCACGCTGACCACCTGCGGATCGTGCTGGGGGAGCAACATGAAGGGGGAGTCGGGCGCTTTCAGCGCGACACCAGGCTGCAGGACAAAGTAGCCGCCCAAAAGCAAATAAAACACCAACGCAAGCAATGCCGTAAGAGCTGGCGCAAGCAGGAGAAAGGGGGCCCCGGCGGCATTGCAGCGGGGAAGTCTCATGCAATCGGAGGCGTGGGGGGCTCCGCCGTGCGAAGGGTGCGGTCGGTCAATAGGTTGACCACTTCGATTCCTCCCCGCTCCATGTCGTGGATGATGTCGTTCACACGCGATGTGAGGTAGCTGTGTCCGAGGAATGCGGGTATCGCCACAGCCAGTCCGGCGGCGGCATTGAGCAGGCTCTCATAGACGCTTCGCGACAACTCGGCTGTCGTGGCATAACCACCATGTGCCGAAAGAATAAGAAAGGCATCCAGCAGTCCAAGGACGGTACCAAGCAGTCCGACCAAGGGGGCCACATAAGCGAGGGCTGAGAGAATCGGAAGGTTTCTTTCCAACTTTGGAATCTCAAGCAGCGCGGCATCCGTGGTAATCGACTGCAGCACGGCCCGCTCCTCGGTCGGTCGCAGAAGTGCCGCCTGGAGAATTCTGGAGACCGGCCCGTAGGAAGCGGAACATTCACCGAGGGCTTCCTCCATGCGGTTCTTACGAATCAAGAGCGAAATGCCACCCAGAAGTTCACCAACCCGGATCGAAGCCTTGTGCAGATAGATCAGCCTCTCGAAGAAAACTCCGAGTGCCACCACGCTACACAGAAGGATGATCCACATGAGTGGGCCGCCTTTTTGCAAAATCTCAAGCATGGGAGAATCCTAGAACGCCTGAAGAAACCTGAAAGCTGAAACTTGAGACTTGGAAGCGGATTGGCTCAAAAAGTTCGCTTTATGCAAGTTTCTAGTCTGCTGTTTCATCCTTTCACCCGTCCTCTTTCCGATGTTCAGATCGGCAGACTGGACTGTGCGGAGGCACCACCCGGCAGAGCCTTGGCTGAGGAGAGGTGGCCGAGCATTTCCTGAAGGCGTTCCCGCACCCCAGGAACAAACCCACGATCGGCGTGAAGCACAAGCAGGCAGAGCTCCCCCTGATAAAGAAAACTCAGGATGCCCTCCTCGGCATGAAGCGTAATGGCAGGAACGGAACCAAGCCCCATTTTGGCCGAGGAGTCACGGATCTGCGAGAGCATGGTCATGGCCTGGCTGCTGAGAGCCCGCTGGTCGATCCCGGCGGGGTTATTGGAAGCGCAGACCACCTGATCTCCATGCGCCAGGACGCAGGCCTTCAATCCGGGAAGTTGTCCAGCCAAGCCAATCACGCGCTCCAGTGTCAGTTTTTCCTCCGTCATGAAGAGCGCCTGTAAGGCGGACGCGTCAGCAAGCTGGTCTGTCGGGTCAAGCTTCCAAAGCCGCTCCAGTGTGATCGGCAATTCCTTGGACGAGACTCCTTCCGCCTGTTTTACCGAAGGGAGTTGATGCCCGTGTTCGGGGGCCTTAGGCAATGGTTCAAGTTCCCGTACAACTGAAGGAGTGACAACAGCCGCCACTTCCTCCGTTGTCTCCGAATCCTGACGATGACGGCGAAAGATCGGTAGCGAGGCAAAGAATCCCCGCTTTTTTTCTTTCTCCACCGGTACCTGATTGATCGGAGGGAGTCCATCGACCGCCTTCTCCGATGACGGCTCGACGGTCAGACTCTCATTTTCCGCGTGGGCAGAGGACTCTATTTTTATCTCCTCCTTCTGTGCGGCCGGCTCCGAAGGCTCAAGAACAAAGGGCGTCTTGAGCAGATCCATCTGGCTTTGTTCCTCCGGTTCGGGAACTGATCCTGGCTCGGGCGGCAACTCTTCGCGTCGGTTGACCAATCGGTAATGGAGAGCCAGCCATCCGGCGGGCAAGGAGAGGCGTAGCGCGCCGTCAGCCCCTTCAGGAATCCTTATGAGATCGGGGGCAAGTCCCTGCAACACGGAGAGGGAAAGGCGCGGGACATTTCCGCTGAAAAGCTCCCGGCAGGGAAGTTCCAGACTGCGATCTAGCTGGGCCCCTCTATCGACAGGGAGACAATATTCATCAGAAATCCGCTCCAGCAGTTCGTTTACCGGGATGGCGATCCGCTCCGGCGCCTCTTCAAAATATCGAAATCGCTGTTGTGCGGCGCGCTTGCCCCCAGTCCTTGGTGTGCTTTCGGTGCTCGGAGAAATAATCACCGCGAGAGCATCCAAAATCCATGCGCGCTTCGCAATGGCGAATCCCCTCTAAATGCACGAATCTTCTTGCGCGAAGGCCACCTCCGCTTCGATATGATGGAGATGCAGTTGAATCTCAAATATGACGACCGTGGGCTCATTCCCGCCATTGTGCAGGAGAGTGCCGACGCGGGTGGACGCGTGCTGATGATGGCCTGGATGAATGAGGAGTCCCTCCGTCACTCCGTGGAATCGGGTTACATGCACTACTGGAGCCGCTCCCGCAAGAAGCTCTGGAAAAAGGGTGAATCGAGCGGACACACGCAGAAGATCCTCCGCTGGTTTATTGATTGCGACCGCGATACTCTGCTCTTTGAGGTGGAGCAGCACGGAGGAGCCTGTCACACTGGCTTTGCCAGTTGCTTTTACACGGAACTAGACAAGCAGGGGCAGGATCTTCCCCCGCAGGAAGACCCGCTCTTCAACCCCGACAGCGTCTATAAAGCGTAGCCTCAATCATTACGGATTTAACCAATGCTCCAGTACCAGCGTCTCCTCCGGCTTGTTCTTGAACAGGGAGCTCCCAAGGAAGATCGCACCGGTACGGGAACCCTCTCGATCTTTGGGGCACAGGAGCGGTTTGACCTTTCCCAGAGCTTCCCCCTACTCACGACCAAGAAGCTCCATCTCCGCTCCATCATCCACGAGCTGCTCTGGTTCCTGAAAGGCGATACCAATGTCGGCTATCTGCACGATCACAATGTCACCATCTGGGACGAATGGGCCGATGCGAACGGAGACCTCGGTCCCGTCTATGGAGCACAGTGGCGCAGTTGGCCCAAATCCGATGGAGGAAGTGTCGATCAGATCGCCAAGCTGATTGCCGACCTGAAAAAGAATCCTGACAGTCGCCGTCATCTCGTCAGCGCCTGGAATCCCGGCGAAATTGACAAGATGGCACTGGCTCCCTGCCATGTGCTTTTCCAGTTCTATGTGGCCAATGGCGAACTTAGCTGCCAGCTCTACCAGCGCAGCGCAGATCTTTTTCTAGGTGTCCCCTTCAACATCGCCTCCTACGCCCTGCTTACCCTCATGGTGGCACAGGTCTGCGGGCTGAAACCCAAGGAATTCATCCACACCTTCGGCGATCTCCATCTCTACAAGAATCATCTGGAGCAAGCCCGGCTGCAACTCTCCCGCGATTGCCGACCGCTTCCCAGAATGTTACTCAATCCGGCGGTAAAATCACTGGAAGAGTTCCGCTTCGAGGATTTCACGCTCGAAGGCTACGATCCGCACCCTGCGATCAAGGCCCCGATAGCTGTATGAAAGCGATTGTGGCGATGTCTGCAAATAGAGTGATCGGCAGTGCCGGGAAAATCCCGTGGCACCTGCCGGAGGATTTCAAATTCTTCAAGGCAACCACGATGGGCCACGCCATCGTGATGGGTCGCAAGACATTTGAGTCAATCGGCAAACCGCTTCCCGGACGGGAAAATATCATCTTCTCCCGCACCATGCCTGAGACAGCGGGCATCACCATCATCCGATCACCGGAGGAACTGCTTCAGCTTCCCAACGCTGACGACTTTTTCGTGATCGGTGGTGCAGAGATCTACCGGCTACTGCTCCCACACTGTACAGAGCTCTTCATCACCAAAGTCCCCGGCGTTGTCGAGGGCGACGCCTTCTTCCCGGAGTTTGAGACGGAGTTTGATGGTGGCGAAATGATTTTGGAAACGCCCGATTTCACCAGCTGGCGGTATCGAAAAGCTTAATCGCGTTGTTCGCGGGGGATAACCCTCAAACTCTGTGGTTCGGTTTTTGCAATGCTGTTCTCTGGAAGCACCCCCTTCCACGAAGTGCCTGGATAGATGATGCTGTCGCGACCAATGATGGAGCCGGGGCTCAACACCGAGTTGCAGCCGATCTCCGCGCGATCGCCGATGATGGCACCGAATTTTTTTAAGCCCGTATCTATGACACCATCAGGCGCGGCTATTCTTACAGGTACATGATCGAGCCGGACATTGGAAAGGATGGCACCGGCACCAAGGTGGGCCCGATAGCCGAGGATGGAATCACCGACATAATTGAAGTGTGGGATCTGCGCCTCGTCAAAGATGAGGCAATTCTTGAACTCACAGGAATTGCCCAAAACCACGCCGTCCCCCACGACGACATTTTCACGGATGTAGGCCCCATTGCGAATCTCACATCCCTCGCCGATCCAGGCCGGTCCCTTGATCATGGCTCCATGCTCGATCACCGTGCCGCGCCCGATGAAGACGGCACCGCTGATGAAGGGCTTGCCGATGAGTTTGCCGTAGATGCCGGGTTTGAGACGAAACTGAAGGTAGGTGCTGATCTTGGCCAAGGCTTCCCAGGCATGGGTGACATTGTCGAAGATGAGCCTGTGCTCGGTATGGCTGAGATCGAGCAGTGAATCGGGAGAGAACATGGCTGAATGATGAAAGCTGAAACCTGAAACCTGAAGGATTTTATTGCGATGTTGGTTTTTCTGCTGATTGCATCGTTGCCTAAAAGCCTAACAATCAGCTTTTACTAATCCGTTGCCCGTCTTTGGTGTCTTTGAGCAGCCATCCCAGCGCGGCAAGCTGATCGCGGAGTTCATCGCTTTTCTTCCACTCCTTGGCGGATCGTGCCGCGGCACGGTCATCGAGCAGTTGCTGAACTTCAACAGGCAGCTGATCAGCAGATTGATCCGGCTCCAGTGCCAGCACGCCATTCACCCGTCCATACCATTCCAATAATCCCCGCGCCTGCGCGGGCGTCAGCATTCCCTGATCCATCATTCGGTTGCTCTCCCGCACTGTTTCAAAAAGGACGGCAAGAGCTCCCGAGATATTCAGATCGTCATCAAGGGCGGTGAAGAACCCCTCGATGCTTTGGTCAGGAGGGTCCGATGTTGCGGATTCGGCAGCGGCTTCCGTGAGTCTTAGAAACCATGCATCCAGCCGTGCTAACGCTGTGCGCGCGGCTCCAAGGCCCTCCCTCGTGAAATTGAGTGACGCCCTATAATGGACGCTGATTAGTGCGTAACGAACTTCGCGACCCGTCCATCCCTGCGCCAGGAGATCGCGGAGGGTGTAGAAGTTTCCCTGGGATTTTGCCATTTTAGATCCCTCGACCATGAGATGCGCGCAGTGCATCCAGTAACGCACGAAGGGGGCCACCCCGTGTCCGGCACATTCGCATTGGGCGATCTCCGCCTCGTGGTGCGGAAAGATGTTGTCCACACCGCCGCAGTGAATATCGATGGTCTCGCCGAGTAGTCCCGTAGCCATGGCACTGCACTCGATATGCCAACCGGGACGACCCTTGCCCCACGGACTCTCCCAGCCGACCCCTCCATCCTCGGGCACCCAAGATTTCCAAAGGGCGAAATCAGCGACGGCTTCTTTCTCATATTCATCACTCGCAACCCGTTGTCCGGGTCGTTGTCCCTCGAGATCGACGCGGGCGAGTTTTCCGTAATTGGGAAAGGAGGCGATGCGAAAGTAGACCGATCCATCCTCAGCCTGATAGGCATGGCCTCGCTCCATCAGGGTCGTGATCATCGACATCATGCGCGCGATCTGCACGGGATCGGTCGCCTCGGGATACGACTCCGCCCTGAGCAGACGAAGTGTCTGTGCATCGGCAAAGAAGGCCTCCTTGAAGGGCTGGGTAAACTCCGCCAACGAAATTCCCGCCGCCACAGCACCGCGGATGGTCTTGTCATCGACATCGGTGATGTTCATCACGCGACGCACTATGAATCCGCGCGTCTGCAAATGTCGCTGAAGCAAATCCTCAAAGACATACGCCCGGAAATTTCCGATGTGTGCATAGGAGTAGACCGTCGGACCACAGGTGTAGAGCGAGAGTGTGTGACCCAAGCCCCCGCGCGGGATGATCTCCTGCTGAGTTCGCGTGAGTGTGTTGAGGATCTGTAGGGACATCTCTTCGCGGCCTTCTATTCCTCCGACATCTCCAAGGAAGCCGTGGCCAGCGCCGCAATTCCTTCACCACGCCCCAGAAATCCGAGGCTTTCATTTGTGGTCGCCTTGACGCCGATGCGTGTCACGGGTAGTCGCAGGGATTCACCGATGCGTTCTCTCATTTCGGGAACGAACGGGCCGATCTGCGGTGCCTCCGCGATGAGAGTGGAGTCGATGTTGATCATCCTCGCGCCGGCATCTGCCACGATTCCGGCAACGCGTCGCAGGATTTCGAGACTGGAGATACCGCGAAGGCTCTGGTCGCTATTGGGAAAGTAGTGGCCTATATCGGGCAGGCCCGCCGCTCCCAGAATCGCGTCAGCGATGGCATGGCAGAGCACATCGGCATCGGAATGTCCAACAAGGCCAAGCCCCTGCGGATGCTTCAGCTCCACGCCACCGAGCACAAGGGGGCGTCCTGCCTCGAGCCGGTGCACATCGTATCCGATGCCAGTACGGGTGATCATGGAGGGCATTGTGCGCTGGATGCAGGTGTTTGGCGCAAGGGATTACAGATGGGTGAACGGTATTGAACCGCTGGATGCCACAACGGAAAATTTATCCGGCACGGAAGGATGCGGCTTGAGATCCACGATGCCTCCGGCCAATTCAACCATGAGCATCCCGGCAGCGATATCCCAGAGGCTGATCTGGCTTTCGATATAGGCATCGAGCCGTCCGCTGGCCACATAGACGATGTCGAGCGCAGCGCTCCCCATCATGCGGGTCTTGCGAGCGGAACGCATCATCTCCCCGAGTACCGGAAGGCCCGCGCTGATCGCGGCATCCGTCTTGGAGACTCCGACGGATACGATGGCATCTCCAAGTTTCGCACGGCTGCTCACTCGAATCTTTTGATCGTTGAGTGTAACCTGTCCGCTTTTGCGGGAGGCTTCCCAGAGTTCGTTGCGCATCGGATCATAAATCACTCCCGTGGTGATGACTCCGTTGTGCCGGTGGGCAATCGAGATGGCAAAATGGGGTATGTTGTAGAAGAAGTTCACGGTGCCGTCGATGGGATCGATGATCCATTGATCCGGCGCATTCGGATCACCCCTCATTCCTTCCTCACCATAGATCGCATGGTCGGGAAAAACCTGCAGGACGATCGACTCAATCAGCGCCTGGGATCGTCGGTCAAGTTCCAGTTTGATATCGTGGATCTCCGCAGCATCCACATTCAGTTCTCTCCCGAAGTGCCCGCGAATCAATCCTCCGGCCGTCAGTGCGGCCTCTCGTGCCGTGGCAAGTAATAAGTTGTGCATACAAAGGGATTAGCGGAGTGATGGTGATTGGTCGAGTGATTGCGTGGGCTGTGGATCGACTGACATCCAAAAAAGAAATTGGGGGAAGCGTTTGTGGCGCTTCCCCCAAGTTTTAGCTCGTCGCCGAACAGTTTGTTCCGGCGGGAGAATGCTTATTTCTTCTTAGCTACGGCCTTCTTTGCAGGGGCCTTTTTCGCTACGGCTTTCTTAGCAGGAGCCTTTTTGGCAACCACTTTTTTGGCGGGTGCTTTCTTGGCTGGTGCTTTCTTAGCGACGGCTTTCTTTACAGGGGCCTTTTTCGCTACGGCTTTCTTTGCGGGTGCTTTTTTTGCAGCTTTTTTTACGGGCATTTCAATCCACCTCCTTTTTTCCGCATGGGCGGAGATTGTGAAAATCTTGTGAATAACTCACTGCCAAATGTGAATAAGTCTCTTGCGTTGATGCGTCAACGGATTTTCAAAACTTTTTTTGCCCTGTTTTATTTTTTTACCAGCCACCCGGACTACTCGCCGAGCATCCTAAGCGCGTGGAGTACGATATCTCCTGGCTCCGCGAGCCGTCCCGCTCCCTCGTATCCGCACGCGAGCATTCCTGATGACGGTCCGATAAATTTCACACCACGCGCGCGTAGGCGTTCCACATTTTCCTGAGTTGCCGGATGCTCCCACATTTTTCCATTCATCGCGGGTGCAATCAAAACGGGTGCAAGGGTGGCCAAAGCAACGGCCCCAAGCGCGTCGTCGGCAAGTCCGCAAGCCAGTTTTGCGATGCTGTTGGCTGTTGCGGGTGCAATCAGCAGGAGATCCGTCCTGTCGGCAAGTTCGATATGGCCCGGTTTCCACATCTCCCCGTTTTCCTCGGAAAGATTGCTGAGCACGGGATGCCGGGAGAGTGTTGCCAGCGTGAGGGGGGTAATGAAGTCTGCCGCACTTTCCGTCATAACGACAAAAACCTCATGTCCTATTTTGCGCAACAGGCTCGTGATCTCTGCCGCCTTGTAGGCGGCGATGGAACCCGTGACTCCCAGCACGACGGTTTTGCTCTTTGTGAGATTCTCGGGTTGCGTGTTCATTCTGGTAAGAGCCTGTCTGAAAATTCTGTGCAAGGCG
>CAIJRY010000192.1 GCA_903823215.1 uncultured Spartobacteria bacterium | reverse complement strand
TGACGTGACTCAGCGGATTTGAGCCAGTTGGTGTGTTAGTCTTTTGGGATAACCAACCCAAAAAGACATGAAAGGCAAGAAGTACACGACAGAAGAGAAAATCCGTATCCTGAGGCAGGCGGACTCCGGTGAGAGTATCGCGGAGGTATGCCGGGAGCACAATCTCACCCAAGTGAGTTTTCACCGGTGGAAGAAGCAGTTCGGACAGATGGATGTCAACGAGGCCAAGAGACTTAAGGAACTGGAAAGAGAAAACACAGAGTTAAAGAAGATGCTGGCAGACTCCCTGCTAGAGAACCGAGTTCTCAAATTCGTATGCGAAAAAAAGCTCTGAGCCCGGCCAGTCGCCGGGCATATGCACTCAAGGCTGTTGAGGAAGGACTGGGAACAGGCCGCAAGGTCTGCCTCTTCCTTAAGGTCCCGCGATCTAGTTACTGGTATCATCCCAAGGAGAAGAGCACTTGGGAGCAGGATCTCCTGAAGAGAGTGATTGAGCTCAGCGACAAGCATCCCCGATACGGCTATCGGCGTATTACGGCACTTCTTCGGCAGGAGGGATGGCATGTGGGCAAGAGACGCATCCAGAGCCTGAGGAGATCCCTTGGGCTTCGAGTTCCTCCGACCAAGAGGAAGGTGGTGCGTCGTGGCCACTCGACCGGACTGCCTGTGAAGGCGCTGCACAAGGGCCATGTCTGGACTTGGGACTTCATCTGTGATGGAACAACTCGTGGAGGAGCCATACGGATGCTGACCATCCTGGATGAATACACCCGCGAGTGCCATGTGCTGCGAGCAGATCGGGCGCTCAAGAGCGGGGACGTTCTGGAGTGGATGGGAAAAGCTATCCAAGAACACGGAGCACCCAAATATCTGCGGAGTGACAATGGGAGTGAGTTCATCGCCAAGGCCGTCCAAACTTGGCTCTCGGAGAACAGGATCAAGACGATCTATATCGAACCAGGTAGTCCTTGGCAGAACGGCTATGTGGAGAGCTTCCACGGACGGCTCCGGGACGAATGTCTCAACAGGGAGCAGTTCTGGACTCTCACCGAAGCCCGTGTGGTGATTGAGGATTACCGCAGAGAATACAACACCTTCAGGCCACACAGCAGGCTGGGCTACCTGAGCCCCGCTACCTTTGCCGCCAGGAGGAGCGCACCATCTCCGTCTCCGGTCGGCCTACGGCCTCCCTGCGTCGGAGATGGACAACACATCACCAACCAACTAGAACCCAAATCAACCCCAGAAGACTAACTCTCATGTGGTCCAACTTCCCGAGTCCCGTCAATCTGGTTGGTCAGCGTGGTAAAAATAGCCGTGTCCGTGTTGTTGGTCACTCCCGCGTTCGTCGTGCCGGGCATCGTGCTGTTGCTCCATGATGCTGCATTGGTCCAGTTGAAGGAAGCATTGGCATTGTTGCTGCTCACAACTGCTTTCGCGTCAGGAACAGACAATGAGAGTAAGATCAGCAGCAGGAACAGTCCAGAGGCCTTGGCAGGAAGAACTCCGGCGAGACTGCGGTAGCGGCCCGGGTTCTTAAATTGTCGGGAGGAAGTCATCATGGTTTGTGATGGATGTCGGGGAGATGGGGGCAGGGGGAGATGTCAGAGGGCAGAAAAAAGGCAAAGTCGGAACTCATTTTGGTTCATCGAAAAATTTATATTTTTTGGTCTGTTGGAGGAAAAATCGTGAGTTTTTAGGGGGTAGAAAAGTTGAAAAAAGGTTTCATTCAGTATGATCTGAAGATATCAAAGCAATGCGGATCGGCTTGAAATCGATCTCCGCAAGGGGTGCTAGAAAATCTCCAACAGCAGAGTTTGAAATGGAGGTAAACATTTGAGGGGGGTTCTCTTGTATAAAATATCCCAGAGAGTCAGGTCATACGCAAGGGGATAATTTGAGGGGGGGGGATTCAGAAGTCAGAGATCGAAGGCCAGAGGTCAGGAACGCGGCTTAATCATCCGAGGCGTAGGCTAAGCAGTGTACGGAGCTGCTGTGGAGGAACCAACCCTGTTGGGAAACAGGGGCGATAGACTTGTCGAAGACAGCCCTCTAAGGCCAGCACAGCTTGCCGGGCGGCAAGTGCTGTCAAATGCCTGATTTGGGAACCGTAACGGCAGGGCAAGCCATCAGCAGATAAAGGTCAAAATCTTACTCTCATGTGCCTTGTCTTGTGTCCCTTTGTTCCTCTTGTGGCTGATTTATCCGATGGTCGGTAGATTAGAATTGCTGGAATTTGCGGTTGGATGTTCAGTCTAAGTTTCCCCGTTGAGACCTTTTCCATTGCAGGTTTTTTATCTTCCGCCAAAGAGTGCAGATCCGACCCTGACCAGCGTGGCTCCTTCCTCCACAGCGATTTCATAATCTCCGCTCATTCCCATGGAAAGCCTCTCCAAAGGGACCCCCGCACGATCGGAAAGATGATCACGGAGTTCCCTCAGCCTGGCAAAATAGGGTCGGGAATGTTCTTTCTCGGCGGAAAGCGGAGCCATCGTCATGAATCCTTCAACATGAAGTCGGGGAAGCGCAAGTAACTCATCCATCTCCCGCTCCAGTTGCTCCGGCGAGAATCCGTGTTTACTCCCCTCCCCTGAAACATTCACTTCGAGAAGCACGCGGGGGAATAGTCCCATCTCCCCGGCGATCCGATCCATTTCACGGGCAATCGCGGAGGTGTCGATCCCATGAAATAGTTCAAAGTGAGGCAATGCCTTGCGGATTTTGTTGGATTGAAGATGACCTATGAAATGCCAGCGCAATCTCCCCGGGAGTGCCGGTATCTTGACCAGTGCCTCCTGCACACGGCTTTCCCCAAAGAGTTCCTGCCCTGTCTCATCGGCAGCCTCGCGAATGCTCTCGGCGGGATGTGTCTTGGAGACAGCCACCATAGTGACCTCTCCCGGACTGCGCCCGGCTCGCCCTGCCGCAAGTGTGATGTTCTCCCGAACTAGTTCGAAGCGTTCCGCAAGTGTCGTCATGAGGAGCAGCATGATACATGGAACCACCCGGAATGTGTAGAGGATCGAGATGGGGATGATCGGAGGTCAGCAATGGGATACCAGAGGTCAGAGGTCAGGGAGGGGAGTTTTTGCCACAGGATGCGAAGGAATTCACAATGGAGGGAGGCCGGAGGTCAGCTGCTCAGAGATCCAATCTTACTCTCATGTGCCTCTTCATGTGTCCTCTTGTGCCTTTTGTGGCCAATTTTTCAGGCGACCGGTAGCTAAATCTGAAAGCAGAATGATTGCTGATTTGGCTTGGGATCATGCGTTCGGGTTGGCAAGCTTCAAGCCATGAATATCGAGAGCTTCAAGGTTTTCTGCGATCTGTGCGACACCGGTAGCTTCTCGCGCGCCGCCGAGGCAAGCGGCATCACCCAGAGTGCCGTGAGTCAGCAGATCCGCGCTGTGGAGAAAAATTTTGGCGTCCCCCTTGTGGACAGAACCTCAAACACTTTCACGCTTACCCCAGAAGGGTTGGTTTATCTCGATGCCTGCCGCGATATTCTGGCACGGTTTGACAGTCTTGGAACCCGCTTCCGTATCGCCCGTGGTGCTCTCGAGGGCAAACTCCATCTTGCAAGCGTCATCAGCATCGCGCTGCACAATCTTCCTCCGATTCTGAAACAGTTCCGCAAATCCCATCCCGGTGTGGAGGTCACCGTTGACTATCGCAAGGCGGAAGAGGTTTATCTCGCCGTTGAGGATGGACGCGCCGATCTTGGCCTGGTCGCCTACCCCAAGGCTCGTCCGGGTCTCCGAGCCATCACCTGCTGGCAGGAACGACTCGTGCTGGCACTTCCTCCGGGACATCCCCTCGCCGGCAAGCGCCCAGTGACTCTAAACCAGCTTCAGGGGCAGCGAGTCGTCGGACTCTCACCAGGTATCCCGACCCGTCAGCATCTCGACAGGGTACTGCGCAAGGAAGGGCTGCGCTTCAGTTACATCGCCGAGCTTGATAACTTTGAAACGGTCAAGGCCGCCGTGGCAGCAGAACAGGCCCTTGCCATTGTCCCCGAAAGCTCGATCTATCAGGAGGTCCGCCAGGGAGTTCTGCTCATGAGGCAGATCGCGGCGGAGAGAATGTGGCGTCCAACGGGCGCAATCACCCGACGCCCACTACCGGAAAAGGCGGCGTTGCTTGAGTTTCTCAGTCTTCTAACTCCTCGGGCCAAGGCTCTCCTGCCACTACCAGCCGCCGGGTAATCAAGGGAAACAAAGCCGTAGGGCAAAGAGATTCCAGGCTTGCTTCATCTCAAGCGTGCATCTTTTTGATTTTGTGCCAGATTAGAAAAATTATGTTCCGTAGTATCCCTGCAATTTCTGCAACAGCCGCTCTGGCTTTTTCAATGATCTCAAACGCATTTGCACAAAGCGCACCCGGTGTTGCCTCCTCCAATGCCTCCCCGATGATAGCGACTGCATCGATCGTAACGAGCAATACTCCTGCCTCCATGGCTATGCAAAAACCACAGGAGTCTTCCTCGCAAAACGGCGAACACTTCAGCTACTCCTCGATTCATGTGGATGGGCCTTACATCGCCATGACCTTCGATGACGGCCCACACGCCACGCTGACGCCGAGGCTTCTGGACATTCTCAAGGAACGCCATATCAAGGTGACCTTCTTTGTCCTCGGACAACTCGTTAAGGAACATCCCGAAATCGTTCAGCGAGCCGTCGCTGAGGGGCATGAGATCGGAAACCATAGCTGGGATCACAAGGCTCTCAATAAGCTGGGCCCCGATGGGCTTCAGCATGAGCTGACCGATACTTCTGCGGTGATCAAGGAGGCCACAGGAAAACCAGTGACTCTTATGCGTCCTCCTTACGGAGCGACAAATCCGCGCCTGAGCCGCGCCATTGAAAAGGACTTCGGAATGAAGGTCATTCTCTGGTCAGTCGATCCTCTGGACTGGAAAGATCCGGGTCCTAAAGTTGTCGAATCCCGGATTCTCTCGGGTTCCAAGGAAAGCGGTGGAGCCAAGCCTGGTGCGATCATTCTCTCCCACGATATCCACAAGGGAACTGTCGAGGCCATGCCCTCCACGCTGGATGCACTTCTCGCGAAGGGATACAAATTTGTGACGGTTTCCGAACTGCTGGCGATGGAAAGCAAGATGCCCGTGCAGTCTTCGGCAACTCCTGCCGCACCAACTTCTCACTAGCAGTAGAGGCGGATCGAAGTAGGGAAGACTGAGAGCTGAAACCTGAACTAAGCCTTTGGAGGAATGGAGGTTTTTCCACTAGAGCCAGTTAAGACTAGCAGGCAGGAAACTACCCGTTCAACCCAGATCTTGCTATGGAATCAGGGCTTATCTGTTCGGAAGGTTACTCACACTATGCTCTTTGTTGATTGCCTGATAGAGTTCGTCGGCCATTTTCTGGGTTTTGCCGTCGAACTCTTTGGCGCTCATTAACAACGAGTCGGTCACATAGATCAGGTGGACTCCCGGTGAGCTACGCGGCCGCATGGTGGAAAGTACATACTGAAGGTGAGACGGAATGAGTTTCCCGTCTTGCAGGTAGAATTCCCTCAACCAATGAGTCCCGTCGGTAAAAACAGTGGAATCATCTTCCGAAGGTTCCAGTTCCACGCCGCGGTATTTCAAACAGATTTTCATCGTATGATGGCGGGTGGCACCACTGGCATTATACCAGACCAAACTGACACCCTTCTCCTGCCCCGGCATGGTGAGCAGATAGCCATCTCCCGGCACGGTCTTGAGCTCAGCGTTCTTAGGAGGTAACAGAGTCTCGATTTTTCCGGCAAAAATGGTCGATGCGATGAACGGAAGCAGGAAGAGTACAGAAACAGCAGCAAGCAGGGATCGCTCTTTCCATGTCCAATCAACATGGGGATCGACTGTCGGCGGATCAGGTTGATCAAGAATGTATCTCTTCCAAACCACATAGCCGATCGCAATCCAGGTGATCACCTCAGCCCATGGCAGCAGCGCAAAGAGAGGATGAGTGGCCAATGTGAGAATTCCTCCCTCGATGCTGAATACCCATTTTGCTTCACTCATGAGCGGGCAGACGATCATCCAGGGCAGCCAGAAGGAGTCCATTCGTGAGAAGCAGAGAACCACCGCAGCCAGCAACCAGAGTCCCAGCGCAATCATGCGCGCCCTGGAAATCCGCTCAGGCAGACGGCAGTGAGCTAGACCGAAGACGACAGCTATCGTCAAACCAAGCCCCCCCCACCGCGTAGGTCTGAGGTGCAAGCAGTGCGATGACGGCAGCCACATGAATCAGCTCGAATAGTCGCGCCGTGAGATGACGGGAGCTTCTGGGCATCGCAAGGAAGGCAAAAGGAACCAGCCAGAAAAGTCCGAAGAAATAATGAAGCTGGGGAGTCTCGATCGCAGGATAGAACAGCTCCCTGTAACCGATCAGCGTGAAAACTCTCAGGACATTGGCCACGATCGCGGCAGGCACCATGCTCAAGATTCTCAACCAGTGAGACCAGTTGAACGGCTCGTGACGGTTGAGCCATATCGCCACGGCAAGGAGCAGCACAAGCAGGTTCAATCCGGCACAATCACCCGTCCATGGAATCACCAGTCGGCCCACCGTGATGGAATCACCCAAATCAGCCACGGGAACATGAAAGAGTCCTATGATTCCAGTGACGATGGGTCTGCTGATGCGGGAGAAAAGATCCTGTGCAACCGAAAAGCGGGCCAATCCCGCAACCAGTGCGATCGGAAGCAATCCCCTGATCGCACTCCAGACTTGCACAGAAAAATAGTTGTCCGGCTTTTTCATGCTCGTCCGCAATACTATGAACAACGGATGTTTGTGCAAAAACAAAAGGGCATCCACTTTTCAGTGGATGCCCCGTGCGAAATGAAGAAGTCGTATTGAAGCGAACTATGCGCTTAAGCAACCGCGTTGGAACGACGAAATGCCTGAAGCAGCAGGACGCCGGCGAAGGCCAGACAGGCTGTCATCGGAGGTGCTGGAGCTCCTGGAGCTGCAACCGCAAAACTCGAGGAGACCTTGTCGATCACCGAGGAAGAACCATTTTTAATTTCAAGCTGGGGTTTACCGGGAAGGGCACCATCAACTTCGGGATTCCATCCTTCGACGCGGGAAGTCCAGTTCTTAGTGTCAAAAACGCCGTTCTCTCCGCTCGAGAAAACGATACTATCCCAGCTGGTATTGACATCCCCAGTGAAGTGAATGAAACCGGAATCAACTCCCAGATCAGCGATCGAGAGACTGCCAACGCGGGAATTTCCATTATAGAAATCCACCTGACCACCTTTGGATCCACTGCCGAGGTCAAAACCAAAATAGGAACTCTTCTGGTCAAGCG
>CAIJRY010000191.1 GCA_903823215.1 uncultured Spartobacteria bacterium | reverse complement strand
AAGAGTGGTCAACGTAACTTGAATATCGTGGAGAGGCAGAAGTTCCTCAATAATTTCAATCGTCAGTCCGGAACCTCCTACGGTTCCGCCGCTCAGATTCATGGAACCGCCCCTGCTGATGGTATTGGCAAAGAGCAGATGAAGAATATAGCGCCGTTCTTCGGCCTGATAATTCAGAGCAAGTCTCGCCGTTGAGGGTAGATTTGATTTCACGGTGACCTGATCACCAAGCATTCGGTCGATCAAGTGGACAACATAATCACGATAAGACACAGCCCCGTAGGCCCGATAGAGCGAAAAGACCGGATGAGCCAGATATGCCAGGTTTCCTTGAATAACCCCGCAGTTGAATCCCGAAGGCTCGGTCTGAGGAGGTGTATGTTGGTGGCTGCAAAAATGCCGGTAGGTGCGGTTGAAGTAAGGATCGTAGATCTCTCCCAATGATTCTCCACTAGTTGAACGAATACGTTGGGATCGCAGATACATGACCACTGGCGAATCTACAAACTTGGGACGTACTTCTTCGATTGGGAGTATGTAGTCGGGAGAAAACTCGCTCGGTCCTTCGTAACTAGCGCCGATGTCGAGGGCGAATTCTGCACCCTCCTTCCATAAGCCACTTTCACCAGAGAGGAGAATTTTTCCTCCACTCGCGAGATAGCTATCAATCCGGCTTTTGAGCTTATCGTCGAACCGTATATCGTCTGGTAAAATGAGGAGTTTGTAGCGCTCGAAAGCTTCCTGCCTATCAATAACGTCGAACAGGTAGTGGCTTTCCAAGAGGATACGGACCGCCCCTTCGTCGGCACTATTCTGCCCATGGGATCCATTTTCCGCCTCACTCGACAAGACGGCGATATCAGACACAGTCTTTGCTCCCAAGCACCAGGGTTCTTTGGCTTCCACATCCCGGTAAGCTAGCCCGATATTCTTATAAGTGGAGGAGTCGAGTTGTCCTGAAGGATGCAACTGGTCTCCAATGCTGCATTTGGAATTAAAAGCAAGCATGGCGGCGCATTCGTACCGCAGTGCATTGGGGTGTTTATAACCACCGAATTCGCCCCAGGTGGTATGGAATTTTCCAGTCATTCCTAGAAAATCCAACCCGAGATTACTCGCATACTTGGCAGACATCGGAAAATGGTCATATCCCCAGCCTCCGGTCGGCAGGGATTCGAGTTCCAGATGGCTGAAGTATTGGTGAAGGTCTCGCCGTCCCCGTTGGAGATGACCTGAATTGTGAATGACCGGCATGTCGGAGCGGCTATTTCTGGCAACCGCTGTGGTCATATTGTAGTATCGCTGGAGAGCGACTTCTATCGCCTTGGCCCGATCCTCGGGGTTTTCTGGATCAAGGCCGTTTGTGAGCATGTAGTCCATCCCCCAGCGACTGCAAACTGCAGTCTGACTGATGATGTCGAGAAAGATGCCATTACAGTCGGGGAAGAGTTCAATGACCTCGCGAATCTGCTCGCATAGGTAGTCCACATAGGGACTAAAAAAATCCATCATTAAGAAGCCGGGTTTGAGGGGCGATGTCACCCAGCCACTGTAGGCTCCCTCAGTGCTGATCTCTCGCCACTCGGGATGCTCTCCTCCTGCAAGGTTATCCACCCCTGCAGAGAGATAGATCGGGGTAGCAATCCCAATTTCTTTGCAGGCATCGTATTGTGCCCGCAGGAGGTCAAAGTTCAGATGCGGGTGGATCTTACCAACTTTGGTCGGATGGTAGCTCCAGCCGTGGTGGCATTTGGAGAAGAGTGTGATGGAGTTAACTCGCGCTCCGAGCAATGTTTCCTGCCAACGGGATTTGTCGAATCGCTCTCCGATCCCCTCAATCTGCGGCGATGTGTGAAAATCAAGATGAACCTGACGGTAGCGAAGAGGTTTTTGAGTCATGGAGTAAATTAGAAAAAATTACTTTCCAAATTCGATGAGGGCGTAATGACTCGAGTTGATGTGGGAATCATGATTCCCGCTAAGGGTGTTTGTGCCACCACTATGGGCATCTCCCAGTGCCGTGAGTTTGGCACGAAGATCAAACAGGAAAGTCTCGGCCTGAGCGTTGATACCTATGACTTTAAACGGAAGCTCGACATCAATTGTATAACCCGCGCCATTGTTGCTGGGTCTTATGTGAGCGCGGCCTCCGGAAAGACGATGGAACGATGCACCAGATCCCTCGATGAGAAGGGCCTTTTTAGCTCCAGGTTGGGGGACGATGTAGATTTCCCGGATCTGGGCGTTTTCTGAAGCAGAGAAGAAGAGAGAAAGATGAGATCCCTCATGAGGGCGCGCATGAGGAGTAATCTTCGTATCATCAACGGATGCATGAAGGAAAACAGTTTGTCGTTCGACTCTGACGATGCCCTCAACGGCAGGGAATCCTGCCAACTTGATTTCAAAATGAGCTCCTTCCTTACCTCCAGATTGAAGGATGGGGCGGGGGCGAGAAATGTAGTCTCTGACAAAGACATCTGGATTCGATGATTCAAGGCCAATGATGAATCCATTTGCAGGATTTCCTTTGAACGGAAGGGTCAGGGACTTGTAGAGAGATTTTTCGGCAGGGAGAGTGACCTTGAATGAAACAGGCTTTCCAGACCTAGTTTTCTCACCATAAGGAACGACATCTGCTTTTAGCGAAACTATCACAGCCTTTGATCGGGGATTAGTGATGCTAAGTTTAGCCTGAATTGTGTTGGGCTTTGCTTTGCGATCTTTCGCTTTGTTACGTTCGTCGAGTTGCACTTCGGCGATGATGCGGTCGCCGGTACCGAGCCACCCTTTGCCTGTAAAAGGAATCGTGGGAGAAAACTCCTCAAGCAGACCATGTT
>CAIJRY010000190.1 GCA_903823215.1 uncultured Spartobacteria bacterium | reverse complement strand
TCGACTTCCACCGAGCCCTTCTCGATCATCTCACGGATGGTCTCGATGGCCAGGTAGGGATTGATACCACTGACTCCGTAACCGATGAGGCAGGCCATCTGATGCACATCACGGGCCTCGCCCGTCTCGCAAATGAAGCTGGCGCGCATCCGCTTGCCGACACGACGGAGATGGTGATGCACCGCGCCGACAGCCAGCATGGCAGGAATGGCCAGATTTTCATGATCCACCCCCTTGTCGCTGAGTATCAGAATCCGGGCGCCCTCATCGACCGCCTTTTCGGCAGCCTTGGTCAGCTCGCGCACGGCGGGAGCAAGACCGGATGCTCCGGATGCGGCCTTCCAGAGAGTGGAGAGCGTGGCGGCCTTGTGATCACCTCCGACTGCACGAACGGCTTCAAGCTCCTCGTTAAAGAGGATCGGCGAATCGATGGAGACCTGAGCGGCGTGCTCGGGAGTCTCTGAAAGGAGATTGCGCCTCCACCCGAGTGTGGTGAAGAGGGACATCACCAAACGTTCGCGAATCGGGTCGATCGGAGGATTGGTCACCTGGGCAAAGAGCTGGCTGAAGTAAGTATAGAGAAGGCGCGGGCGCAGCGAGAGGACGGCTAGGGGAGTGTCGTCGCCCATGGAACCGACTGCCTCGGCACCATCCTTGATCATCGGCTTGAAGATCATGTCGAGTTCCTCGCTGGTGTAGCCGAAGGAAACCTGGCGCTGAGTCAGGTCAAGAATGTCGAGCTCCCCGGCTGGAATCCCCAGTTGTTCGGCCTTGGCCCGGGGTACACGGACAAAATGGTCATCGACCATCTTGCGGTAGTTGTGTCGCGTGGCAAGGTCGGCCTTGATCTCCCGATCACGGAGCAGAAGACCCGCAGCCGTGTCGATCGCGATCATTTCACCAGGGGCCAAACGCCCTTTCTCGATGATGGTATCCTGATCGAGGCCATCCACTCCCATCTCGGAGCCGAGGCTGAAAATGCCGTCGTCGGTGATCTGGTAGCGAGCTGGTCGCAGACCGTTGCGGTCCAGGCAGGCACCGATGGTGATCCCATCGGTGAAGACCAGTGCTGCAGGGCCGTCCCACGGCTCGCAGAGACAGGTGTGATATTCGTAAAAAGCGGCGAGCTCCGGGGACAACTCCTTGTCCCTGTGCCATGCCGGAGGAACCAGCATGGTCATTGCATGAAGGATGGAACGCCCCGACATGGTCAGGATCTCCAGCACATTGTCGAGACTCGCGGAATCGGAGCCGCCGGGCTGGATGATCGGCTTGAGCAGATCGATGTCGGGCCCCCAGAAATCGGCCTTCAGTTCCGATTCGCGGGCCTGCGTCCAGTTGCGGTTCCCCCGCACCGTGTTGATCTCGCCGTTGTGCGCCATCATCCGGAAGGGATGGGCAAGCGGCCATGTCGGGAAGGTATTTGTGCTATAACGCTGATGATAGACACAGAGGGCCGTCTCGTAGCTGGGATTGGAGAGATCGGGGAAAAATTTTTCGAGGGAAGAGGAGACGAGAAGCCCCTTGTAGACAATCACACGGTGAGAGAAGGAAGGGATGTAGAAGGCCTCGATCTTATCCGCGGCGGCACGATCCTCTATCTCGTTCCGGGCAAGGAAGAGACGCCTCTCATAGTCGTCATCCCCCATCCCCCAGGGTCGCCCCACCAGCACCTGCTCGATGTCAGGGAGAGTCATCAGCGCCTTGGTTCCAAGGATTTGTTTGTTGGTCGGCACCTCGCGCCATCCGAAGAAACAGAGCCCCCTCTTCGCAATCACCTCCTCGGTGATCGCCTTGGCGCGGGCCTTGGCATACTCATTGTCGCCCGGCAGATACATGACGCCGACGCCGAGGTCGGAATCACGGTAGAGCTGATGGCCGAGCTTTTCGACGACCGGCTTGAACAGTTTGTAGGGAATCTGGGTCGAAATACCCGCCCCGTCACCCGTGCGTGCATCGGCATCGAGTGCCCCCCGATGCATCAGACTGCAAATGGAGCGCAGTCCTATTCTCAGGATCTCATTGGATCGCTGTCCGCTGATCTTGGCGACCATGCCGACACCGCAGGCATCGTGCTCATTTGCCGGATCATAAAGCGAGGCGCCACTCTGATGGTGGGGCAGGGAATGGTTCATGGCTTTGTAGGGTTGCGTTGAAGTAGCGGGGTGATTCGTCAGAGAGGTTAGTCAAAGCGAACCTCCTAATCTCGTGAATGAGGTTCATTACCGCAAGCAAATGGCGTTCCATATAGGATTTTTGATTCGGGAACCACCAGAGTGCTCATTAGGGCCCATCGATCTTTTACGCTCGACTAGCCCCCCTCTGCCTTCGACCCTTTCCGTCATCCTTCCCATGAGCCACACCGCCGATCCGACCCGCTACACCAATCCCTCCTTTTACTCACGCTGTGGTCGATCGGGGGTGCTCTTGCCGAGAATATCGCTCGGTCTCTGGCATAACTTCGGGGAAGTCGATTCTTATGAAACTGCTCGGCAGATCGTGCTTCGTGCCTTTGATCTAGGCATCACCCACTTTGATCTGGCCAACAACTACGGCCCTCCACCCGGCTCAGCAGAGTCTGCTTTTGGAAAGCTCCTCGCCGCCGATCTTTCTAGCTACCGTGACGAACTGATCATCTCCACCAAGGCCGGTTACCACATGTGGTCCGGCCCCTACGGAGAGTGGGGATCCAGGAAGCATATTCTCTCCTCGCTCGACCAATCGCTCAAACGGATCGGCCTCGACTATGTGGACATCTTTTA
>CAIJRY010000189.1 GCA_903823215.1 uncultured Spartobacteria bacterium | reverse complement strand
TGATCGTTGAAATTTTACTCCAAAGCAACAATACACTCGATCTCGACATCAAATGCTCCCGGAAGCTGGGCTCCCACCGTGGCACGAGCTGGAGGATGATCGCCGCCAAAATACTCACCATAGACGGCATTCATTGCCTGAAAATTCTCCTGACTCAGATCACTCAGATAAACTCGACAAGAGACCGCATTTTCAAGTTTTCCTCCCGCATCTTCGACAATCCGGCTGATATTCTCGAGAACGAGTCGGGTCTGTTCGGTGATGGTGCCGCGTTCGATTGTTCCGGTGGTCGGATTCCATGGGGTCATCCCCGAGACAAAGAGGAGAGCCCCTGCACTCGAAACAGCCAATGAATAAGGGCCGAGTGCTGGTGGGCAGTCCGGGACGGAGCGATGAGTTTTCTTCATGGAATTAGATCAGTTTCTATAATTTTAAAATGCCCTAAATGAGCGTTTCCTTAGAGAGAATGGGAAACCTTACGAATCCTCGCACGAGTCAGTGATACTTTGCGCGGTTTACCAGATGGCTTGGCCCAACCCTCAGCATCTGCGACCACAGAGGGGGTGAAGCCAGTCGTCCCTTTCCTGTGTGACTTCGGCTGCTGGGGAGAAGATTTTTCCTTCGGTTTGAATTTTTTTCGATCAGGTGTAGCAATAGCTTTGCGAAGGGCAGCCAGATCTTCTGGCTTGAGATCCCGGTAGCTTCCCTGCTTGATCCCCCTGAGAGTGAGGGGGCCGAGACGCGTACGCGTGAGTCGCTGCACCTTGAATCCCAACTGTGCAAGCATGATGCGAATCTGTCGCTTGAGTCCCTGATGCAGGATGATCTGGATTTTATTGGGTGCAAGGTTGCGAACCGATTCTATGCGGGCCATGGAGCCTTCAATCCAGGTTCCCTTTCTCAGGGCTGTGGCATCGCGGTCATGGAACGACTTATCCAAGACGACTTCATACTCCTTATCGACGCCCTTGGAGGGATGCATCAGTTCCTGAGTAAGCTCACCATCGTTGGTGAGTAGCAGCAGTCCCTCGCTCTCCTTATCAAGACGACCAACATGAAAGAGGTGTCCGGCATCCGATGGGATGAGTTCAAAGATTGTCCTCTCGGCAAACCTGTCGCTGCGAGTCGTCGTGTAGCCGGAGGGTTTGTTGAGAAGGATTGTCCGGGGGGCAATGGCATGAATGACTCGTCCGCTGATGCGGACATCATCATCTTCCGTGACGCGCGTGGCTAGGTCGCGGGCCACGGAGCCGTTGATCGATACGCGGCCCTTGAGAATATGATCTTCGCAGGATCGACGCGATCCAAGTCCGGCTGACGCCAGGAAGCGGTTCAATCGGATCCCTGATTCAGGGGCAGGCTTTGAAGCGGCTTTGGAAGGCTGCTTTCCAGATTTCGATTTTCGTGCGGGGGCACCCTGTACCGACGGGACAGGATTGACATCGGAATGATCCGAGGAAGGGATCATATCAGTTCTACCCGATTACTACTCGTGAAAGAGTAGTAATGAATTTTAGGCGTCGGGCTTGGTTTTGGGAAGGCCGATGACACGCTGTCCCGGCTTGAACTGACCGCGCTTCTTGAGCACTTCAACGCGTTCATAACGCTTCAGCACGCTGCGTTTGGCAGCGATGGTGCTGCTTCCTTTAAGGCTGGGATGTTGGCTCATGGGTCGTGGACTTTAATAAAAGAAGAGTGGGATGGCAACTGATTTTAATGATTTCTTACACCATTCCAAGCTTCATGCGACCGGCTTCGCTGATCATGCTTTGATTCCATGCGGGATCCCAGACGAGTTCCACCTCGGCTTCGTCGATGCCTTCGAGTGTGAGAATCTTACCACGAGCATCCGCGGCGATGGTTGGGCCCATGCCGCAACCGGGAGCAGTGAGTGTCATTTTTACGAGAGCCTTGGTCGTGCCTTCCTCGGGATGAATAAGCTGGCATTCATAGATGAGGCCGAGATCGACGACATTCACGGGTATCTCCGGGTCAAAGACTGTCTTGAGCTGGTTCCAGACGGCCTCCTCCATCGATCCCTCCACAGCCGTTTTTGCCGGCGTCGGTGCTGTAGAGGTTTCAAGTCCCAAGGCATCGATGTCTTTCTCATCAATGCGGGCCAGTCCACCAGGAGTTGCCACGGTATATGTCCCGCCGAGTGATTGCGTGACCATGACCTTTGTGCCTGCGGGCAGGATGAGTGGATTGCCGCTTGGAATCTGAATGGCTTCTGTATCGCGTTTGAGGATGATTTCTTGATGGGCACTCATAGGAAAGTTGGATGAATGTAAAATGTTAGATTTGAAATGTAAAAGGGATTGAAGAGTTCCTTGGAACTGGGTCGGTAGATTTCTGGAGAGAACAGGGAAATTGTGCGGCCGATTAGGATACGGGTTTCGTTAAGAAAGTGATCTTGACCTTGTTTGAAGGTGTCACATGATCCACTAAGGTCGGTCCAGATGGAACGGGGTGGACCGAAGATGGCTGTGAGGCTACCGGATCAAGTGCCGAACGGAGCGCGTCCTCGACAAGTTGGGCGCAATGGATTTTCATCGGAGGGAGGGGGCCGAGGGGAGCGGAAAGTTGCTCGCCAGAGAGGGAGAGAGCCTCGGCAGCGGTCTTCCCCCGGATCATTTCGGTGGCCACGCTGGCCACGGCAATCGCGGTCTGACATCCAAAGGTCTGGAACGAAGCCCGGTCGATGACTTTACGGCCAGCCTCCTCCTTGAACTTCACCCACATACGGAGCATATCGCCGCAATCACTGCGACCGACAGTTCCAACGGCATCGGCAGATTCCATCTCGCCGAGGTTTTTGGGATGGCGCGCTGCCTCCTCAATGGTCTGTGTGAGCGTTGGTTTCGTCTCGCTCATAATTATTCTGCCTCCACGGTGTAGCGGGGAAGTCTCGTATCGACAGTCGCGGCATAGGCATCAATTCCACCGCACACGCCCTTTACGACGCTGAATCCATGACCTACAAAATAGGCTGCAGCGTCAAGAACGCGACCGCCGGTATGATCGATCAGGATGATTTCAGTTTCCTTGGGCCAGTTCATCATGCCTTGCATTACTTCCTGTGTCATCAGGCAGCTGCCGGGAATAGAGACGGCTTCAAACTCCTCTCTTGTCCGAATGTCTAGTAGCTTGAGTGAGGGGTTGCCAAGACGACTGCGGAGGTCTTCAGGTGAGATCAGGAGTTTCTCGTCCTGCTCATGGCCGGCCTGGATTTCCTTCAGGACGATTTCGGGATCAAGTGCTCCGTTGCGCTGGCAGATCTGTTCCAGCGTCTCTGAAAGGGCAAATCCGCAACTGCTACAGCCACCGATATGGTGGAGTTGAAAGAGTGTGCGCCGCGCTCCCGGGTAGAGGGAGAGAAGTTCCTCCATTGGCAGGTTGATCACGGCGTTACTTGATTGAAGAGTATCGCTGGGCACCAGTGTCATTCGTCCGTAGGTTGCAGCCAATTCAATCCCTCTGCAACGACTAAAAAGGAGGCTATCCCCTGATGAATCCACGAACCATTGGAAGCAAGGTTTTGGCAAGTCGATGCCATTTGGCAGCCTGTTCCAGACGCCCTTTAAGGATTCCTCCTGATTTGGGAGAAAGCTTGGGAATGGTATTTTGTAATGCAGCTATTCGTACAGAGGAGCGCTCTAGTTTTGGAAGGAGCTGCTGATAGAGAAAAATGGAGACATAATGTCTCATTTCTAGCTTGGCAGTATAGCGGGTAACTCGCTGCCCCTCAGCCTTTACCGAGCTAATTGCCTCCAGTTCAGTCAACCGACGAAGGCCTTGGCTCGCCGATCCGACACTGATGTCAAGGATATTGACGATTTCTTCCATCGACATTGGTTCAGTTGAGGCAAAAAGCAATCCGTAGATGGATCCGATAGAGGGGGGATTTCCAAAGAGTTCGGCTAGATCGGCAAAAACTTCAGCCATTTCCAACTGAATATGCCTCAAGGGTTTCAGTTCTAAATCTTCTGATACGAGCAATTCATTCATTGAAGCTAATCAATCAGAAATTGCGGATATTGCAATTCAAATCTAGATGAACATTAATGCTTTTAAGAATAAATCTGTAATTTGCATGACTCATTCCTGATTTCGTATGGTAGAATAGGGAAATGGTCACTATTAATTCAACTTATGATGGAGCACTTCGCTGCACCTCTGTTCATGCCTCATCCAGCCAAACACTGATCACTGATGCTCCTGTTGACAATCATGGCAAAGGGGAAAGTTTCTCCCCTACTGATCTGGTAGCAACAGCTGTTGCCAACTGTATGATGACCGTGATGGGGATCGCAGCCGAACGACATGGGATCGATCTCAAAGGAACAACGGTTGTTATTGGCAAGGAAATGAGCAGCGATGCGCCTCGCAGGATTATTTCGCTGCGCTCCGTGATGACCGTTCCTCTCCCTGCTGATCATCCACAGCGCACCCTGTTGGAAGCTGCCGCCAAAGCCTGTCCTGTGAAGCAGAGTCTCTCGCCGGAGATTGATGCCTCCGTGGAATTCCGTTGGGTGGGATTATCTAATCTTTCCCGCGAAAGATCACTTTTGAGGTCTCGAGCAGTTTGATGATCGCAAGGAGGAAAAGTCCGAGCGAGAGCAGGAGAAAAATCCAATGAAGTCCGAAGAGGATGGGCTGAAAGTTTTTCGGTAACAAGAGGGGAGTCATCTGTAGCCATGCAAAAAAGGTGGAGACAAGTGCGAGCAGGCTTGCGATGAAAAAGTCCATCCCCGCTTGATAAATGACGATCAGTAGGGTCTCGTGGGTGAAGGTAGTCGGAACGCGGCACCAGTTGAATGCGAGCGCACTGAAGGAAATTAGGATAATGAAGGATGTCAGGGAGAGAAGTTCGTTAGCCGTCCCCAGTTCAACAAACTGGGCGGCCAGAATGGAGAGAAAAATCAGCAGGAGGAAGGGGGGAAGCAGCCGTAGGGCGATTCCGCGCAAATACTGCCTCATTGTGGTGAGTGGCGTGGTCACTGGTGGTAAGGATTGCAAAGATGGAGCCTGTGTGCGATAAGGAAGCCATGCAAGCCGCCGCATTATCAGTCCCAGCTTCCAAGAGCGTTTCTTGGAGCGTTGTTTTCCGCGTACTCCGCGCTGGCGGCATTCTTCTGCTTGCTATCTAATTCATCACTTGGTGCGGTCTGGTCTCAATTGCCCGGAGCGTGCCGGGGCCAACCATTCATTCCCTATGAACTCTGACCGGGTCTTGATTTTTGACACGACACTGCGCGATGGCGAGCAGTGTCCTGGTGCCTCCATGAATCTGCGCGAGAAACTGGAAATTGCCCGTCAGCTTGCCAGACTGAAAGTCGATATCATCGAGGCAGGATTTCCCATCATCAGTGATGGGGATTTTGAGGCTGTGCAGACGATAGCGACAGAAGTCCAAGGACCGGTCATTGCAGGCTTGGCGCGTTGCGTCTCAAAGGACATCGAGGCTGCCGGAAAAGCCCTGCTGCCTGCAGGTGAACGGGGGCGCATCCATGTCTTTCTGGCGACTTCCAAGATTCACCGTGAGCACAAGCTGCGCAAGGCGAGCGAGGAGATCCTGCGTCTGACAGCAGAGGGGGTGCGTCACGCAAAATCCTTTGTTTCCGATGTAGAATTTTCTCCCGAGGATGCATCGCGTACAGAGCCTGAATTTCTGGCCGAGGTGGTGCAGGCGGCGATTGAAGCCGGAGCCACCACTGTCAATATCCCCGATACGGTTGGCTATGCCATGCCGGGACAATATGCCGATTTGATTTCGTATCTTCGCACGCATGTGCGCGACATCGAAAAGGCTGTGATCAGCGTGCATTGTCATGATGACCTCGGATTGGCTGTGGCCAATTCCCTTGCTGCCGTACAGTCCGGTGCCCGTCAGGTCGAAGGGACATTCAACGGCATTGGGGAGAGAGCTGGTAACGCGGCTTTGGAAGAAGTCGTCATGGCAATCAAGACCCGCCCGGATGTCTTTGCCGGACTCTCCACGGGCATTGAGACACGCGAGATCTTGAAAACATCCCGACTGATCAGCCGCCTGAGCGGTCTGCATGTGGCTCGGAGCAAGGCCATCGTCGGTGAAAATGCCTTTGCTCACGGTTCGGGCATTCATCAGGACGGTATTCTGAAAATGCGCGAAACTTACGAGATCATGGATCCACAGGATGTCGGATGGGGTGGCACTGATCTTCCGCTGACCAAGCATAGCGGTCGGCATGCGATGGTGGCCCGTCTCGAGCAGCTGGGACTGACCTTGAGTGAAGCGGAGATAGTCCCAATCTTTACCCGCTTCAAAGAGCTGGGTGATAAAAAGAAATTTGTTTATGACGACGATCTGGTGGCATTGGCTGGTGATGCCGTCGCTGGCGAGACGGGAGCCTATTCTCTGGAATATATTCATGTCGCTAGCGGGAGCAGTACCGTGCCGACGGCAACTGTTCGCATCCGTCATGGCGGGGAGAGCGAGCAGGATTCCAGTCCTGGCAATGGGGCTGTCGATGCTGCCATGAAGGCTATCGACCGGATCGTGAAACGCACAGGTCATCTGGCCGTCTATCTCGTCGAGGCCGTTACCGAAGGGCAGGATGCGCTGGGCGAAGTCACGCTTAAGGTCGATTTTGGCGACGGACGACTGATCACCGGCAAGGGGGCATCCACCGATGTCATCGAGGCAAGTGCCCGCGCTTATGTCAATGCCATCAACCGCGCCCTGGTCATGCAACCGACGGCATCCGGAATAGAAATGCCAAAAGTTTAGTCCGCCAGTTTGCATTTTTTCCAAAAACCCGCATCTTCTAACGAGCTTTCAACTTTTACCTGCAACCGTTCCGTTATCTCATGAATAAAACACTCCTCATCGTCGTTGGTGTCATTGTCGTCCTGATTCTTGCCGCCGTCAGCAGTTACAATGGCCTTGTTGGCAGTTCTCAGGCCGTCGATTCGGCGTGGGCCCAAGTTCAGAATGTCTATCAGCGTCGTGCCGATCTGATTCCCAATCTCGTGCAGACCGTGCAGGGGGCTGCAAATTTCGAGAAATCAACAATTGTCCAGGTTACCGAGGCCCGTGCTTCCGTCGGCAAGGTCAATATCAATCAGAATCAGGCACCAAGTGATGCCGCCCAGCTTGAGCAGTTTCAGAAGGCTCAGGGACAACTCAGCAACGCCCTTTCCCGCCTGCTTATGGTCTCGGAAAACTATCCAGATCTCAAGGCGAGTGCCAACTTCCGCGATCTCCAGGCCCAACTTGAGGGAACCGAGAACCGAATTACGGTCGAACGAGGCCGCTTCACCGAAGTCGTCCAAGCCTACAATACCAAGATTAAGACCCTGCCGACCGTCTTCTTTGCGGCGCTGCTCGGTTTCCAGCCAAAGCCCTATTTTCAGGCGACCGCCGGTGCCGAGACTGCTCCTGCGGTGAAATTTGACTTTGGCACTCCCACCGCGAAGTAAGGACTTCATGGTTCGTCTCCTCCTCCTTGCCTTCCTCCTGTTTACAGGAACGCTTGGTGGTCGGGTGTTGCGTGCTGAGGAAACATTACCTCATACTCCTACGCAGTATGTCACGGATGAGACGGGAGTGATTTCACAGGAAGTCGTAGCTCAGTTAAATAGGCAGTTGGCAGCGTTTGAAAAATCCACCTCGAACCAGATCGTCGCCGTTGTTTATCAGAAACTTCCGGAGGGAGCTTCAATTGAAGAATATGCACAACGACTAGCGACAGCGTGGCACATCGGTCAGAAGAAAACTTCCAACGGAGTTCTTTTGTTGCTTTTCGTTCAGAGCAAGAAAGCATGGATTCAGACCGGATATGGTCTGGAAGGTGCGCTTCCCGATGTGATTTGTCATCGAATTGTTAGAGAGGTAATGTCCCCTCTTTTTCGTGCAGGGAAATATGATGCCTGTCTGTCAGGGGGTATTCACGCCATCATGCAGGCAACCAAAGGGGAATATAAGGGGGGAGGTCGAAAGCCCACGACACTGCTTGATTTCCTCTTCTCCCCACTCGGATTTTTCCTGCTCGTAATGATTGTGCTGGTAGTCTCCAACCGCTTCCGTGGGGGAGGGGGTGGAGCTGGAGGTATTAATCCAGCAGCGGCAGCAGGAGGCTTCTTTGTGGGCAGCGGACTTGGAGGAGGCTGGGGGGGAGGCTCCGGTGGATCTGATGGAGGAGGAGGTTTCTCAGGCGGTGGTGGTGATTTTGGTGGAGGTGGTGGCGGGGGAGATCTCTAGGCATGAATAATACGGTAAGGAGGAAAAAATTTCAGGAACGCCGTCATCTTATCGGCGCCCTTCTACTTCTCTCGCTTTTGTTCGGAGGGCACTATCTCCCGGAAATGCTAACACTTCTGGTGATGGTCGCCGTGACTTGGTTGACCATGGTTTCACTCGCAGGACTTCGCACGGCCATCGCAATTTCTTTCGGATGTTTCATGATTCCGTTTTCGATCTTTGCCCTGAGACACTGGGCAACTTTTCATGGGGAAAAAATCGGTCTTCGCTCCGCTTTGGAAATTTCCCTGGAACTTACCGTTCTTTGTTCCATGGTCTATGCC
>CAIJRY010000188.1 GCA_903823215.1 uncultured Spartobacteria bacterium | reverse complement strand
CTTGGATTTCCCAATATTTCATTCCAGCCTGGCAAGTTGTCAAAGGTAAGTTCGTTCCGATGCCCTGCCTGTACCTGGAGCGAATTCTCCTATGCCGCCTGCCAGCAAATTAAAAGCGCACCATTTGTTAATAAGAGTCCATGGGGGGATCTCTCCGCTTCCCCTGCCACTGCACCTATGAAAATGATAGCGCTTACCTCATCAGGAACTCCCTTGTCGAAGCAGTGGGCGCTCTGTGACCGCTATGGCACAAACTTACCCTCTGGTGCTGCTTCGGCAGGCCCAGGCCGGCATAGGCAAGTCAGTGTATTATTTTTCGATTGGCATGTTGAATCACAGTAAGAAAAGACTATCACCCAAATTCTTCTCTCCTGCCTTGGAATAGATGGGTGAGGAATACCTGCACTTGAGGATATACTATCCCGTCACTCCGTATCCTCACCCTTCACCGTGCTAAACACACTTTCTGCGGATGACCCTAAAAAATGTCCCCCACCAATTACATTCTCAAAATAGCAGGTTTCATCGCCTTGTTTTTTTTATCTTATTCCGGGGCGCATCCATTATTAACGACGGATTTTGAAAAACTGATTCCTTCCGACAAAAAACTCAACTCCGGTTGGGTTAGATCACTTGTTGAAAGAGGTGAACCGGAAGTTTACAGGGGTCCAGAACTGAAATACATCGGGATGCCCATCGGAGGTTTCTACGCCGGCCAACTCTACCTTGGCGGTGACGGGTATCTTTGGCTCTGGGATATCTTCAATGAGAACTTATTTACTACATCTGAGCACTACGCCCGCCCGATGATTCCATCCTCGCCGTTGGAGCAAGGATTTTCCCTCAAGATCGCAGATCGCCTCATTCCACTTGATGCAAAAGGATTCTCCGATGTCTCTTTCTGCGGTGAGTATCCGGTGGGAACGGTAGAGTACAAAGACCCCTGCGTTCCATTGAAAGTAACACTGGAAGCCTTTTCACCATTTATTCCGCTCGATACCGGTGATTCCAGTCTCCCGGCCACTATAATGAGGTTCACCCTTCGCAACACCTCCTCTTCACCCGTCGAGGCCCTGCTGATTGGTTCTCTGGAGAATGCCGTTGCTCTGCACCACCGTGATTTGACAGAGGGCTTGCGGCACAACAAGGTCATCACGGAAACGAACTTCTCATTCGTCGAGTGTTCCGCCGAGCCATTAAATGAGCCTTCTAACAAAACTCTGCCCGAAATAATTCTTGAGGACTGGAACAAAAAAACATACGAGGGTTGGAAGGTCGAGGGAAACGCCTTTGGCAATGGGCCCGTGCTTAAATCGGAAATAAAAAAAGAACTTGGCGACGTTGGCGGAGATACAGATCACCTGGTTAACTCACGTGCTTCAGCTCCTGGGAAAAGCGCGAGGGAAAAGGACAACGCCATAGGCAAGATGACCAGCAACCCTTTCCCAATAGATCGGAAATACATCTCTTTTTGGATAGGAGGAGGGAATCATCCCGGCAAGACCTGTGTGAATCTCCTAGTTGATGGGAAGATCGTGGCTTCAGCGACCGGCAACAACAACAATAAGATGGAACAGGTCTCATTTGATGTGCAAAAATTCCTAGGTAAGGAGGGGATATTAGAGATCGTCGACAACCAAACCGGAGCATGGGAAAATGGACCTTGGGGATACTTAGGCGTTGGCAGCATTGTGAAAAGCGACGAATATATTTCCGGCAAGGCATTCAGCAAACTACCTGATGTGGGCACGATGGGACTCGCGCTTCTGGGGGAGAAGGCGGATTTTGCGTCTGAAGAGAAGTCGGTAGCTCTGAGAGATAAACTGATCGGCAAACTGGGACGCTCTGTAAAGCTAGCACCAGGAGAAGCGACTACAGTCACCTTTGCGATCTCTTGGTTTTTCCCAAACCTGACATATGTTCCGAATATCGCCGCGCAGGGACGTTTCTATGCTAGTCGTTTCGACTCGTCCCTCGGAGTAGCACGCTATATCGCCGAAAATCAGAAGCGTCTTGTGGGTGATACCCTTCTCTGGAAACGGACGTGGTATGATTCCACTCTTCCTTATTGGTTATTAGACAGGACTTTTCTGAACACTTCTACCCTTGCGACATCAACCAGTTTGCGTTTCAAGGATGGACGTTACTGGGCATGGGAAGGGGTGGGCGATTGTGCTGGTACATGCGGGCATGTTTATTATTACGGTCAGGCGCTGGGTAGACTCTTTCCCGAGATCGAACGGGAGCAACGTGAGAAAGTCGATTTTGCGAGTTCACAGCAACTCGACGGATCAATCTATTTCCGCGGTAAAAACAACGATTTTCCAGCTATCGACGCGCAGGCAGGATACATACTGAGGGCGCTGCGCGAGCATCAGATGAGCGTCGATAATGCCTTCCTCACTGGAATTTGGCCCAAGGTGAAACAGGCAACCGACTGGATGATCGCGAAGGATGGTTCTGATAGTGGGATCATACACGGCAACCAGCACAACACACTTGACTGTGACTGGTTCGGTGAAATTGCATGGCTGAGCGGCCTTTATCAGGCGGCGCTTCTTGCTTCGGCGGAGATGGCCGATCTCGTAAACGACCATGACTATGGTGCGAGATGCAGAAAGATCACGGAGACAGGCAAGGAATACATGGCCAAAAACCTCTTCAACGGAGAGTACTACCAAAACAAGGTAGATCCCGCCCATCTCGACGCCATCAATTCAGGGTCCGGTTGCGAGATCGATCAGTTGATGGGGCAGAGTTGGGCATTTCAAGTGGGCCTCCCCCGCGTTTTCCCTGAGAAGGAGACTCGCTCCGCGCTGCAGTCATTATGGCGATATAACTTTGCACCAGATGTTGGCCCTTATGGTGCACTCAACAAACCGAGAGGAAGGTTTGCGATGCCCGGTGAATCCGGTTTGCTGATGTGTACCTTTCCCCGTGATGACTGGAACTATCAGAAAGCGGCGGGGAAGGGGAATCCTGAGTTTGCTTCGTACTTCAACCAGTACATGAACGGATTCGAGCATCAGGTGGCCGGTCACATGATTTGGGAAGGAACTCCTGGCAACGATCTAGTCACCAAGGGGCTGGCGATCGAGAGAGCCGTGCATGACCGCTACGGTGCCGCCAAGCGAAATCCCTACAACGAAATCGAATGTGGTGATCACTACGGACGTTCCATGGCGAGTTACGGAGTCTTCCTCGCCGCCTGCGGATTCGAGTACGATGGCCCGGCCGGGCACATCGGATTTGATCCACGCCTGACACCGGAGAACTTCAATGCGGCATTCACCGCAGCCGATGGCTGGGGCTCCTTCTCTCAGAAAATCGATGCAGGAACCATGACCATTTCCCTGGAGATCAAATGGGGAAAACTTCGCCTTAAGAGTATAAGTCTGGCTCCACCATTCAAGCCAACTTCTGTCATCGCCAAGGTTGCAGACAAAGTAATCGAATCTTCCTTTGTCGATCAGGAAGGAACAGCCCACGTCACTTTTGTCGATGAAGTTACGATCACCTCAGGGCAGTCGCTTACAGTGACACTTAAAAAATAAATCCGATCAGCTACACCTCCAAGGATACTACTGTTTTTGTGTCTGGACGCTACTGGTTGGAATCAGGAAACGCAGTCGCTTTTCCGATGTGACATTCCAGTAGCCGCATCCGAGTTGGAAGAAGACCGACATGTAGGGCGGCGTCATGGTGGTTTTCAGCACCATGACATGGAATGTTTTTTCCGCTTCATCCAGTTTCCCGAAGATCTGTTCGTAGTCACGGTTCCGCAACCCCCTCTCCTCATCGTTACGCCATCAGGAAACTTACCCCTTAATCATGAGAAACTGGTGCGGCGTTGCATAGGTCTCCATTATTGGTACCTTCAATGGGATCTTCCGCGATGTCTGCCTCGACCAGCACTGGTTCAGCTTGCTGGAAGCAGCCCGTCTAGTCATCAATACAACACACTCAGGCCCCATAAACTACATCGGTTGTATCCATCCAAATTTCTTCGTCTTGACCTCACTCCAAACCCAACCCAACACCAAGTGTCTCCCGTGTGATTATTTCTTCCCGTAGTCAAACCAGAGCCATTCGAGGGCCTCGGGGAGAGTCTGGAATTTGACGAATCGGTCGCCGTGCCCGGCGTTCCGGGCAAAGAGGAACTGGTAGGGGTATCCTTTCTCCGCGAGTACCTTGGCCATTCTTTCGTTGCCCTCAACCCAGTCATGCATTCCGTCACGCATGACATTCAGATTGAGCAGGTCGCGATCCCCCACCTCAAGCCATAGGCGGAGCGGTTTTCTGGGAGCTTCCGGAATCAGTCGCTCGTGATACTCCCAGGCCCCGTGCGGGGTTGCCGGATCATGAGGCCACTGCTGGTTCACGAAGGTTCCGGAGTAACTGAGCACACGGCGGTAGAGATCGGGATGATACCAGGCCATCGTGAAGGCGCAGGCCCCGCCGGAACTGGTTCCCATGGTGGCCCGTGCGGAGGGATCGTTGCTCAGCCTGACGCCGCCCTTGCTCTCGACAAGCGGGAGAACCTCTTTCTCCACGAATTCAGCATAGCGTCCCGACAGGGTGTCGTATTCCAGACCACGCTCGCTTCCCTGGGAATCGCCTCCTCCATTGCCGATCGAAATCCCGATCATCATAGGAATCCGGTGCTCCGCGATCAGGCGGTCGAGGGCAGTAAAGAGGACCCGGTCGATCCCATCCGCTCCCACAATGAAGGGGGCCAGCGTACCCTGGACGTAACTTTTCGGAATATAGACCGCCACTTTGCGCGAGTAGGGAGTAGGATGCGAGGTGGTGACGATCAGACTCGAAGGGTCCGAAGGATCGGGCGTGCCGAAGGTTCCCTGATCCCGGGCGATGCCCGGATAGAAGAAGCTGCTCGTCGACTCCATTGTGAACTCGATGACCAAGCCGTGAAGAATCCTCGATCCTATGAGTTCCGGAGTCGGAGGATGGTTGGTGCCTAGGATGAAGTTCCCGGGAGCCTCCTTGGAGGGAACCTGACCGTCTGGAAGTTCCGTGGCCGTGACATAACCCGGCGCATGTGGATCCCGTGTCGGGGGAACAGGGTGGACATCGACATCTTGCACTCCTTTCAGAAGGGGCAACCAGCAGAGCTGGAGCATTAGGATGATCCAGAGTTCCACTTGTCGCATAGGCAGGAACGGGCAATTCAAGATTTTTCTGGATTTTTTACAGCCCACGGCACTCCCCTTTCCAAGAAAAGAAGCGGGTTATGGAGCGAATCGGCTATAATTTCCTGCAATCCTTCGACAGAGCAGATTGATTCCCCG
>CAIJRY010000187.1 GCA_903823215.1 uncultured Spartobacteria bacterium | reverse complement strand
CTGCTCGGAAAGTATCTCCCGTGCCGCATCCAGAAGCTGGGGCAAATGTTCTGATAGCTTCCAGAGTTCCCCATTTTTACCTCTTCCGAAGCTGGGTGGATCCATGATGATGGCATCATAGCGGTGCCCCCGGCGGATTTCCCGGTGCAGATATTTCATGGCATCCTCCACGACATAGCGTATCGGGGCGGCCTCCAGCCCCGAGAGTCTGGCATTTTCCGAACACCAGGCAACCATGGCACGCGCCGCATCGACATGGGTGACGCTTGCCCCGGCGGATACGACGGCAAGCGTAGCACCTCCGGTGTAGCCGAAGAGATTCAAGACCCTGATCGGGGTGGTACGTGGAGGAGTTGAGGCGAGAACCTGTTGAATCCAGTCCCAGTTGACAGACTGCTCAGGAAAGAGACCGAGGTGTTTGGATGCGGTCGGTCTGATCTGGAAATTAAGCGATCCGTAACGGACGATGCACGGATCCGGGAAAGGAAGGAGCCATTGCCATCTCCCTCCCGATGCATGAAGTCCATCGTAATGCCCCTGCCAGGAGGGCAGGTCTGCGGGATTACTCCAAGGCCATTTGGCAGCGGTTTCGGGGCGCTGGACAACAATGCTACCCCAGCGCTCCAGTCGCTGCCCTGCTCCGGTTGCCAGAAGTTCGTAGCCTTGGCAATCTGTCGTGTGAGAGTCGGACATGTCTAAAATCCGCTGTGAAACTGGATGATCAAGAGCCATGCATTCAGTACCCTGATGTTTAGTGCCATGTGGCGCATCTATCTAGCATTAACTGATAAAGGTGAACGGATCGCCCGTGCCATCAGTTACTGGCACAAGATCATGACCGATTTTCTACAGTTAATGAAGGTGTCTCCACGGGAAGTGGAGCGAGATGTCGAGGGTATGGAGCATCACCTGAGTACCTCTTCTCTTGAAGTCATCGAAGCTCTCTTTAAGGAACTTTCGTCAAACAAGGAGCTTTTGGATAAAATCAACTTTGCAGCCAAGCATTGAATGCTATCACAATTTGGTCATGACATGTCCGATTCATAGTTGAGATATCAAGTTACAGTGAGATCGGTTAGGGGCGTCATTTTCTTGCTTGTAGTTCCTCCTCAATAGTAGGCTCAATCAATCCTCCTCATGTCCACATTCAAGCAACTAGCCTCACTTCTGGGAATTTCGGATCGGCAGCTTCGTCGTTATGCTGAAGCAGGAAAAATTGTGGGAGTCTATACGACCAAAGGAGGACATTGGCGGCTTCGTGGTCAGTTGACTCCAGCCCGTGTCGATCGTGCCCGAAAGGTGCTCAGGCTTAATCCAGCCATTGCTGCGGTGCGTAGAAAGGAATACTTCAAACGCGCCAACTCGGTCATCAAAGATGTCCAGAAACAATGGAAACAGACCTTTGAACCACCAAAAAAAAAGCCAGTAAGGCCAATGAAACAAAAAACTCTCCCTGCGGGTCCCAAACCGGGAGAAGGAATTCAGGGGGATCTGTTTTCTCAATGGTGAGGAAAACTTTCCCAAGAAAGTTGAATTCTTTTCGGGGGCTTGGCATTTCTGGAGAAAACGACCAATCTGCGCAGCCCGTGTCCGAATTAAAAAAACTCAATTTTCCATGTATCATATTTCTCCTTCTGGCGACTTATGTTGCACCGGCAATGGGCGCGCTCGTGGATGCTCCCGCCGCCATGGCGACACTATCCCGCCGATCAGCCAAACCGGGAGAGCATCTAGAGATTGTGCTGACGGTTCGTTCCGCTAAACACCCGCTAGTGAGCATGCCGTCTGATTTGTCAGGACTTCGTTTTAAGGTTCTTCGAAAGCCCCGATTGCTTCAGGTTGACGGAGAGAGCGTTTGGCTTTTCCGATACCAGGTGACACCGGTACTCAACGGTGATTATGAAATTCCCTCACTAAGGGTGTTGGATAGTAACACTCTTATGGAAACAAAGCCCCTTTTCCTCCATGTGACGGCGTCTGGCGAACGTCCCCCGCTTTCCGCCAAGGAACTCTCTGTGGGTGTGAATATTCCCGAATCACTTGGTGAGGAAGTGCTCAAAGCTGCACCACAACCAACTCCCAAACCCACTCCTTCACCGACTCCTCGCGACACCAGGGATATCGGATCCCGAGTTGGCTCCTCTTGCTGGAAAGGCCTCAAGGCCTTCTGGAATTATTCGGGAAAATAATCCATACCCTAGACATTCCTGAATTGTCAAACCTTACAAGATAGGTTAGATTCCATCGTTATTCCCCCGATGACTCCTTTGCTACTCCTCCCAAAACTTTTTCTTGCCGGTGGTGCTTTCCTTGGAACACTCCAATTGCCACAGGAAATTCCCGTCGATAACCATACGCTTGCTGGCGAAAAGATTCCTTCGGCTCAGGTGGTGACGCGTTCGCGCTGGGGGACTCCCATGCTTCCCGACGGTAAGGGTGGGTACAGTCTGATTGCTCCGATCAATAAGAAATTCATCGCCCAGAGCCTGTGGATTCCACCTGTCTCTGGCACGCGTCCTGTTGTCGAAGCTCCGGTTTCCACCAATCAGATTACTGTTTCTTCTACCCCCGGAGTTTCAGCCCCTATCTCGGTGAATCCTGGTCCGTCTGCTCCAGCACCTGCTTCAGCGACATCGACGCCTCCAGCTGTCCCCAATAAATAGGGTTATCAGGGTTTGTCGGTCCCTTCATCACGAAGCGGGTTTTTTCTTTTTTGGTTTCGTAAGGAGATCCTTTTAATAAAGCGGATTTTTTTCTGGTGAAGAAGGATGCTTCCGATTGCAATCTTGCGCGACATGTCCTCACTTGCCGAACTCTTTTCCAATAACAAATCGTGGGCTCAAAATCTTATCACCCGAGATTCGGCATTTTTTGAAAAACTCTCCGTTCAGCAGCATCCCGAATACCTCTGGATCGGATGCGCCGACAGTCGGGTTCCGGCCGAGGAGTTGGTGGGGCTTGCGCCAGGAGAACTCTTTGTTCACCGCAATGTGGCCAATGTGGTCGTCCATACCGATTTCAACTGTCTCTCGGTCATTCAATTTGCCGTGGATGTTCTCAAAGTGAAACACATTATCGTCTGTGGTCATTATGGATGTGGTGGCATCATGGCGACACTGCGTGAGGAGAGGGTTGGACTGGCCGATAATTGGCTCAGACATGTGGATGATGTCATTCAAAAGCACCAGAATTTGCTTGCCCGTTGGGATCATGATGATGCCTCCCGCTGCAATCATCTCTGTGAGCTGAATGTCATAGAACAGGTCTCCAATGTCTGCAAGACGACCGTTGTGCGCGATGCCTGGGAACGGGGACAGGAGCTTATCGTCCACGGCTGGATCTACGGCATGAAGGATGGCCTGGTCAGGGATCTTCATACGAGTGCCTCATCACTAGAAGAAGCGCGCGCCAACTACCTGAAAGCAATCTCTACCCTGCCCGAGTAGATCGCTCTCCCTGTTCGGGCTGTTCCGTCCTCTTACTTCTCTGTTGGCTCGTTTGCAGCCTTCCATCCGGCAATACCCGGCGTGAAATGCTGCACATTGGTGTAGCCAAGCTTTTGGGCAGCTTCCGCTCCCCGTGCATAGGCTCCGCAGTATTCGCTACCGCAATAGGCGACAATCAGTGAAGACTTGTCAGCAGGTAGCAGCTTTGCCAGCTCGGCTGAATGTGCTGAAAAATCGATGGCTCCAGGAATATGACCCTTATTGTAGGAAACTGGGCCATTTACATCCAGAAGAGTGACTTTCTTCGATGCAATCGCTGTTTTCAAATCTCCCAGACTGATGTCGGGAAATGATCCAGCAACGGCATTGATTGCAAAAAGGAGAATGGCAATGAAAGGGAGGGTTTTCTTCATGGGTAGGAAGCTAGCACTGTTTCATAAAATCGCTATCGAAAAGCAGGTTTCTCTAAAATCTCCTCAGAGGGATTTTTTTTCACTGAATTGTGTGCCGGGATCGTCATCCATTCCTCCCGGTGAAGTTTTGCAAGATCTGCCATAAAGTCCTTGTTCACCAGTAAATTGGCAAAAATCTCTTCTGCCAGCACCCTCGATTCCAAAACATCCGAGGGGAAGTGCATCCCCCCGATAACCCTGTCCTGACACACTTGCAGAGCTGAGGAGAGGAAGTCATTGCGATCAGACTGATCAAGCGCTCCAAGCACAAGGGCAAAGAGCCATGCGCGGGTTGAGTGTCCGCTCGGATAAGAATAACCATCCTCCTTGGTTACAAGAACTTTCACCAGATCGGGAAACGCCCGGTAGGGGCGGAGGCGGCGATAATAATCCTTGAGATAGTTCTTGGGTAGATTGGCTGTTGTTTCCAATCGGGCAAAAAACTCGGCTGTCTTTGGGTGAGTCTCCGGAGTGAACTGAGGTCCGAGCACCTCGGAAAAGGAAAAGACATTGAACCCCACCGTTTGTTCGGCATGCGCGATCACTTCCGGAGAGGCATTGTTCTGCATGGCCAGGACGCCATCCAGATCGGCTTTTTCAGCTGGTGATCCCATGGTGGGTGGAGCTGGAATTAAAGTGAGCAGATTGGAATAATCAGGCAATTTCCAGGCAGCAGGAGCGGGCGTGGAAGCTTTCTCCTTTGCAAGAAGACCCGGATGGCAGAACGAAAGCGTCAGAATGAGAGGCAGCAATCGCATGGAAAATTTCATGTGTCCGTGCAGCATCAAGGGGAGATGCAAAAGCGTCAAGATAGGGAGTGGAGGGGATTAACTTTGCCATGGACGGAAGATCATCTTGGCAAGGTGTTCAACCGGGTGCATAGTTATCTGTTCGCAAGCCAGCGTGGCGGAATTGGCAGACGCGCCGGACTCAAAATCCGGTATCCTCTAAAGATGTGCAGGTTCGACCCCTGTCGCTGGTAGCTCTTAGAATGGGCTTCTGGGGCGTTTGATGCTCTTGAAATAGAAGAAGTTCACTATCCACTTCTTTCCACTTTTGCTGACTGTATGCCATGCGTATTTTCTGGTCAGTGCCTTTTCCAAGGATTGCAGGACATCCGGTCGTGCTGAAGTTCATTTTGCATTCTAATATTTCTTAAAAAACTCTCGCAAGGGCTCCAAGAGTAACCTCGGAGCCCATTTTTTTACAGGAGGCGCTTGTCGAGGCTGTAGGGAAGTGCATTCTCAAGAACCATGAGTCTCTTTCCAATGCACGATGAAATAGCTTCTGAAACATTGTATCAGGGTAAATATATCACTTTACAAAAAAAAGGTTCTTGGGAATTCGTCTCTCGCTGTCATGTCACTGGCACGGTCGGGATCCTAGCCATCACCGAGAACCGTGAGATTATCCTGATAGAACAGTTCCGTCCGCCCGTGAATAGGAGAGTCATTGAAATCCCTGCCGGGCTTGTGGGCGATGTTCCGAACGAGGAACTTGAAACCTCGACAGAAGCCGCTCATCGGGAACTACTGGAAGAGACAGGCTATGTAGCGGAGAGCATGGAATACCTTGCGGAGGGTCCTTCCTCAGCGGGTCTCTCGACAGAGCTGATTTCATTCTTTCAGGCTGTAGGCTTGAAGAAGGTCTCAGATGGCGGGGGTGATAACAGTGAGCATATTACTGTGCATAGGGTTCCTCTTGAGGATTTGTCTGCCTGGATCAATTCTAAACGCAGTGAAGGATGCCTTGTGGATTACAAGATCTTCGCTGCCCTCTATTTGGCAGATAGCCAAAAAATCTAGGTCGATCAATTTAGTAGTGTTGTGAGGAAGAGGAGGGGATCACCCCATTTCAATTCATCACGGCACTGTCAGATTGATTTGTATGAACCGTGCAATAATCAGCTCGAGTATATGCCCCAATCTTTCAGATAGTAACGGAAGCTTCATCATGTTCCCATGAGGCTTTACCTTTCAGGGGGTTTTTATCTATTCTGTCCCACCTATGCGTATCCTGATTACCGGCGGAGCCGGATTCCTCGGTTCTCATCTCTGTGATCGTCTGATAGGTCAGGGTCATGAGGTGATCTGCCTTGATAATTTTTTTACCGGTCGCAAGGCCAATATTCTGCATCTCATTGATAATCCCAGTTTTGAGCTGGTTCGTCACGATGTCATCGATCATTTCAAATACGAGGTGGATCGTATTTATAATCTCGCCTGTCCCGCTTCACCGCCGCACTACCAGTATAATCCGATCAAGACGATGAAGACCTCGGTGCTTGGTGCCATCAATTGCCTGGGGCTGGCCAAGCGTGTGAAAGCCCGTGTTTTTCAGGCTTCGACTTCCGAAGTCTATGGCGATCCTCTCGTGCATCCGCAGGTGGAGGGATACTGGGGGCATGTGAATCCAATCGGCTTGCGTTCCTGTTATGATGAGGGCAAGCGGTGCGCTGAGACGCTCTTCTTTGACTATCACCGTGAGCATGGAGTCGATATTCGCGTCATTCGTATTTTCAATACCTACGGCCCACGGATGCTTGCTGACGACGGACGCGTGGTCTCCAACTTTATTGTGCAGGCCTTGAAAGGCAACGACATCACCGTTTATGGAGATGGCTCCCAGACGCGTTCCTTCTGTTTTGTTGATGATCTTATCGAGGGATTCATCCGCTTTATGGAGCAGGATAAAACTGTCGGACCAATGAATCTCGGCAATCCGGGTGAGTTCACGATGCTCCAGCTTGCCGAGCTGGTACTTAAAAAAATAGGCGGCCCATCCAGGATCACGCACAAAGAGCTTCCTGCCGATGACCCCAAGCAACGCAAGCCAGACATCACTCTTGCGCGGGAGACACTCGGATGGGAGCCCAAGGTGCCACTGGAGGAAGGGATCGAAAAAACGATTGCCTACTTCCGCAAGTCCCTTGCCATCAAATAATCGCCGCGTGTTTTTCCAAAATTATTAAATTTCCACTTTTAGCCCCCTAGTTTTTTCATGACTTCTCCCTCCCTCTCTATTTGCTGTCTCGGTGCTGGTTATGTCGGTGGTCCCACGATGGCCATGATCGCCGCCAAGTGTCCCGATATCCGTGTGACTGTCACCGATCCCAATGAGCAGCGTATCGCCGCCTGGAACTCCAGTGAGCTTCCTGTCTACGAGCCAGGACTCCAGGAAGTCGTTGAATCAGCCCGTGAAAAGAACCTTTTTTTCTCCACCGACATCAAATCTGCCATCCGCGAGTCTGATATTATCTTTGTCAGTGTCGGCACTCCTACCAAAACTTATGGTAAGGGGGCAGGTCGTGCCGCGGATCTCAAATACATAGAGTCAGCAGCGCGCATGATTGCGGAGGTTGCCGAGGGGCCGAAGATCATTGTTGAGAAAAGCACTCTTCCCGTTCGTACAGCATCCGCTCTGCTGACGATCCTGCGTTCCAATTCGACCAAGGCGTCCTTTCAGGTGCTCTCCAATCCCGAGTTTCTTGCCGAGGGGACGGCTATCGAGGATTTGGAAAACCCTGACCGTGTGCTGATCGGTGGAGAGCAGACGCCCGAGGGACTTGAGGCCATTGAGAAGGTGGTTGCGATCTATGCCCGCTGGGTACCTAGGGAAAAAATCCTCACGACAAATCTCTGGTCGTCCGAGCTTTCGAAGCTGGTTGCCAATGCTTTCCTCGCGCAGCGCATCTCCTCGATCAATTCTATCTCCGCTCTCTGTGAAGCCACGGAGGCGGATGTCGATGAAGTGGCCCGTGCCATCGGTCGAGACTCGCGCATCGGGCCGAAATTCCTGAAGGCATCGGTCGGCTATGGCGGCTCCTGTTTTCAGAAGGACATTCTCAATCTCTCCTATCTCTGCGAGCACTTCGGACTGCCGGAAGTTGCTGAATATTGGGCAAGTGTCGTGAAAATTAACGACTGGCAGAAAACCCGCTTCTCAGGACGCATCATCAGAGATCTCTTCAATACGGTCAGCGGCAAGCACATCGGAATTCTTGGATTCGCCTTCAAGAAGGATACCAATGACACGCGCGAAACCGCTGCAATTTCCGTTTGCCGTGATCTTCTTGCCGAAGGGGCGAAGGTCTATGTCTATGATCCCCGGGTTTCCGAGGAACAAATCCGTGAAGATGTTCTTGGCAAGGCTGAAAACCCCAATCTTATTGTCGTGAAAAGTGCGCTGGAAGCCTGCTCGGGGGCACATGGTGTCGCTGTGCTCACCGAGTGGGATGAGTTCAAGACACTCGATTTCCAGAAAATCTATGAGGGGATGCTTAAGCCGGCCTTCCTCTTTGATGGGCGCAACATTCTACCTCATCAGGAGCTTAAAGATCTAGGCTTCCGCGTCTTCGCCATCGGGAAGTCTTTTTGAGTCATATCGAAAGCAATCAAAAAAAGGCCCACCAATTAATGGTGGGCCTTTTTGATTTTAAGAAAGAACCTATTTCCTATACATCCAGATTGCGGACATTGAGGGCGTTGTCCTCGATGAAGATGCGGCGGGGCTCGACGACATCGCCCATGAGGATGTCAAACATCCGACCGGCTTCCAGAGCGTTGTCATCATTGAGTTCAACCTTGAGGAAACGGCGGCGTTCGGGGTTCATGGCCGTCTCGTAGAGTTCCTTGGCATTCATTTCTCCAAGACCTTTGAATCGCTTGATCTGCACACCGCGGCGACCGACTTCCTTCACGATCTCCAGGATGCGGGGAATGGCAAAAATATCATGCGTTGTTTCTCCGTCAACGAGCTGGAAGAGAGGAGTCGTGCTATTGGCATAGTGCTCGATCTTGAAGCCCTTTTTGGCAAGTTCACCGATGAGTTTTTCGATGCTCTTGGACTGGTGGATCTCAACAAGGCGGGCTCGACGGCGGCGGATGTTTTTGGCGGCAGCCTTCGAGATTTTTTCGGTCGGGGCATCCCCGTTTTCCGAATCGATGACCTCTGCTTCAAAGAGATTAAGATCGCTATTGGAGGAGGTGAAGTCGCGCAATTCGGTTTCGTTGTGGAAATATTCCACACTCTCCTCATTGCCGGCACGGATCACCACGAGATAGCTCGGCATGACTCCCTCCGGGGAACGGGCGGCAAGATAGGCTTCAAATTCACCGCCAAGCCTGCGGATCGCCTCGCTTGATTTTTCAAGCCTGTCGAGCAGTTCCAGAATCTCCTTGAGTTGGGAAGAGGGAATTTCTTTTTTATCCGAGAAATTGACCAGTTTGAGTTCCTCGGCTCCAAGAGAAATCAGGATGCGGTTGAGTTGCACATCGTCATCGACATATTCCTCCCGTTTCTTGCGCTTGATCTGGTAGAGGGGAGGTTGGGCGATAAAGACATGGCCTCGGCGGATGAGTTGCGGCATCTGGTTGTAAAAGAAGGTCAGCAGCAGGGTTCGGATATGCGAGCCATCGACATCCGCATCGGTCATGATGATGATGCGTCCGTAACGGAGCTTCTCGATATTGAACGCCCCTTCCTGATCCCCATCACCGATACCGGTTCCAATGGCGGTGATCATCGTCTGGATTTCGGTGTTCTGGAGCACCTTGTCCAGACGGGCCTTCTGCACATTGATGAGTTTCCCTCGGATCGGTAGGATCGCCTGAAATCGGCGATCCCGGCCCTGTTTCGCACTACCTCCTGCGGAATCTCCCTCAACGATATAAAGTTCGGTCAGGGCAGGATCGCGTTCGGAACAATCCGCCAGTTTTCCAGGAAGTCCTCCTCCGGTGAGTGCGCTTTTGCGAACGGTTTCCCTAGCTTTGCGAGCGGCTTCACGCGCTCTTGCAGCCGTCAGGGCTTTTTCAATCACCTTTTTGGCAACGGGGGGATTCTGATCGAAGTGATCCATGAGACCCTCGTAGAGGGCCGAATTGACCACGCCCTCAACCTCCGTGTTGACCAGCTTGACTTTGGTCTGAGACTCAAATCGGGGATGAGGGAGTTTGACGCTTAGTACCGCAGTGAGTCCTTCACGGACATCGTCACCGGAAAGAGCGGGGTCCTTTTCCTTCAACAGGCCGTTGGCCTTCGCATATTGGTTGATGGCACGGGTGAGCGCCGTGCGCAGACCGGTGAGATGCGTGCCTCCATCAGGATTGGGAATGGAATTGGCGAAGCAGAGAATCTGGTCGTTATAGGAGTCGTTATACTGAAGGACGGCATCGACAAAAATTTCATCCCTCTGTCTGGAGACTACGATCGGCTTGGGATGAATCACCTGACGGGTCTCACCAAGCTGTCTGACAAATTCCACGATGCCGTATTTGTAAAAGAAGGTCTCGTGACGCGGCTTGTGATCTCCATCATCCCGTTCATCGGTCAGGGTGATCTCAATGCCAGGATTGAGGAAGGCAAGTTCGCGGAGTCGTCCTGCAAGTCGCTCGAACTTGAAGGTCGTGGTGATGGTGAAGATTTCCGGATCGGGCAGGAAGGTGACAAAGGTTCCCGTCTGCTTTTTATTCTTGAGTTCGCTGAGAACAGTCAGTTTCTGAGTGGTCTTCCCTTGTGCGAACGCCATGAAGTGCACCTGTCCCTCGCGCATGATCTCAACCTTGAACCATGTGGAGAGCGCGTTGACACACTTCGCCCCAACACCGTGGAGACCGCCGCTGTACTTGTAGGCTCCCTGATCGAATTTACCTCCCGCATGAAGGTTGGTCATGACCAGCTCCAAGGTTGGAATCTTGAACTTAGGATGAATCTCCACAGGGATGCCTCGTCCGTTATCGCGGATGGAGACCGATCCGTCGGAGTGAATGGAGACTTCGACTTTATTGCAATAGCCAGCCAGGTGCTCGTCGATCGAATTATCAAGAACCTCAAAGACGCAGTGGTGGAGACCCCTTTCGTCCGGATCACCGATATACATGCCAGGTCGTTTGCGGACGGCTTCGAGGCCTTCAAGCTTATCGATCTGGGCAGCCCCATAGACGGCACCACCCGCCGTGTTTTGCTTCTCCGGAAGATCGCTGTCGTCGAGAGGAATGATGGGTTCGGAAGGTGGGTTTTTAGCCATGAGAAATACAGAATGTTTTGTGATTCCTGATCTGGGGAAAAGGAACGGTTTCTTAGATAAAAAGGGTAGGGATAGGGAGACTGTCGGGCAACGCTTTTTTACCCTTTCTCATCTGAAAAACACACGATCTGGGGAGGTGAAGGGAAGCGAGGCACTACATCTTGGGGTGTACAGGAAAGCTTTGCAAAAACTTCCTTTGGGATCAGAAGTATGGGTATGCAATCATACGACTTTGCGGTGATCGGTGGCGGGAGCGGAGGTTATGCCGCCGCCAGAACTGCAGCTTCCCTTGGGCTTTCGACCGTCGTGATCGAAGGAGGCAGAGAGGTTGGGGGACTCTGTATTCTGCGAGGGTGTATGCCGAGTAAGACCCTCATTGAGTCAGCCAACCGCTTTCGTGTGATGCGTCACGCCGCCGAATTTGGGCTGAGTTCCGAGAAGATAGGTTTCGACGCAGGTAAAATCATCGCCCGCAAAAATGGACTGATAGGTGAGTTTGCCAAATATCGACAAGAGCAGTTGGCGAGCGGGGAATTTGATTTCATCAGGGGAATGGCGGAGTTTCTCGATCCATCCATCCTTAAGATTCATCTGCGTGGCGGCGGGGAACAAATGATCACCCTCCGAAGCGGTTGTATCTCCACGGGATCTGTGCTCAATCGCCCCGATATACCAGGCATCGAGCTTTGTCTATCCAGTGATGACATGCTTGATCTGACGGATATTCCGGAATCTGCCGTTGTGTTGGGTGGAGGTCCCGTTGCCCTGGAAATGGCGCACTATCTCGATGCATTGGGAACCAGGGTAACTATTCTTCAACGTAACACCCAGCTACTGACGGGATCCGATCAAGATGTGGCCAAGGCAGTTGCCGAGGCCTTCGGGCATCGTGGGATGAGTGTGCAGTGCGGAACCCGGTTGAAGCGGATCGAAAAAAATTCCGCAGGGACAACGGTTTTCTATGAATTCAATGGAGCTGAAAAGAGAATCGAAGCAGCACTTGTTCTCAATGCTCTTGGCCGTCGTCCCGCAATCCAGGGGCTTGGCCTGAATAAGGCGGGCGTCGCGTTGGAGGGACACAGAATCTGCACGGATTTGGAGCAACGCACGACGGCATCACATCTCTTTGCGGCGGGAGATTGCTGTGGTCCCTATGAAGTGGTTCATATTGCCATCGCTCAAGGAGAGGTTGCCGCCAAGAATGCAGCGGCACTTTTGAATGGAGGCAAGCCGGTAGCTGTTGACTATCGCCTCAAACTTTTTGCTTGTTTCACCGAGCCTCAGATGGCTTCCTGCGGCATGACCGAACAGGAGGCGAGAGAGGAGGGCTATCAAGTCAGTGAGGCAAGCTATCCTTTTGCCGATCATGGCAAATCCCTTGTGAAGGGAGAGACGGATGGTTTTGTGAAACTGATCGCCGATGCCTCCAATGGTCGTATTTTGGGTGGTGCCGTCGTTGGCCCGGAGGCTTCCGAATTGATCCACGAGATCGTTGTTGCAATGGCTTTTAACGCAACAGCTGAAGCTCTGGCAAACATCCCTCATTATCATCCGACTTTATCCGAAATTTGGACCTATCCGGCTGAGGAGCTTGCTGACAAGCTCAGAGCTTAGGGTAGTCCCATAGAATCAAGCGACTCTAATGCGCCGGCACTTGGATGGATGGATCCTGATTTTGAATAGAAACAGAGCAATCTTGTTCACCGAGGTGGTGAAGCGAATGAGCGCCGAAAGGGAGGCAAAAATCTGGAACTCAAGAACTCAGGAGTT
>CAIJRY010000186.1 GCA_903823215.1 uncultured Spartobacteria bacterium | reverse complement strand
TGATGCTAGGTATCGTTGCATCACTCTTCTCGGCCATCCTCTTTACACGGACCGCCTTTCGCTGGATGACCAGGTTTGCGCGACTCAAGCGTCTGACCATGGCCGATCTGGCTCCCAGCCATCAGTTCAACTTCCTCGGGCGACGCGTCATCGCGGTCTTCATCTCGCTTGCCCTCATCGGCGGCTCGATGGTTGTCTTTGCCAAGCGTGGCGCGAATAACTTCGGCATTGATTTCAGGGGTGGTGATCTGCTCGTGGTTGATTCGCAGCCCGCACTCAGCGTGGCCGAAGTCCGCACGGCGCTGGAGCCGCTTCACCTGACGGAAGAGACGATTCAGCTAGAACAGGCAGGAACCCAGAAAATGCTCTCGATCCGGAGTGCCGAGGACACCTCCTCTCGCATCCTCCAGAAGCTGAAGGAATCCTTTCCCGACCGTAAGGTGATTGCCGCCCAACAGGAGAAAGTCGGTGCGCAGATCGGTCTCGAATTTGCCAAAAAGGCGCTCCTTGCGCTGGGACTGGGAATGGTCGGGATTCTGGTCTATGTGACGCTGCGCTTTGAGTTCTCCTTCGCCGTCGGGGCGCTGGTGGCGCTGCTCCACGACGTGATCATCACGGTGGGCGTTTTTTCCCTCACCGGAGGCGAGTTGTCGCTGGTCATGGTCGGGGCTATTCTCACGATTGCCGGATATTCCATCAATGACACAATCGTGGTCTATGACCGTATCCGCGAGGGGCTGCGCCATCGGACGGGTGGCAGCGTGGAGGCCCTCATGAACCGCAGTATCAATGAGACCCTCGGACGCACGATCCTGACCGGGGGAATGACACTTCTTTCGGTGGCTTCGCTCTTCTTTTTTGGTGGAGCAGTGCTGAAAGATTTTGCCTTCGCCATCCTGATCGGCATTCTGGTCGGAACCTATTCCTCGGTCTTTGTCGCCTCACCGATTGTGCTCTGGTGCTCCAAGCTTACTGGGAAAAAAGCCGCTACCGCCAAGTAATCTCTCTTTCCTGCCTCACTCTTTAACCTTTCCCAACTCCATGCCTCTTCTCGTCCTTGGTTCCGTGGCTCTCGATACCGTCAAGACTCCTCTCGAGGAACGCGCCGACCTGCTTGGCGGCTCCGCCTCCTATGCTTCGATCGCTGCGAGCTTTTTCTCTCCGGTGAAGTTGGTCGGAATTGTCGGTGATGATTTTCCACAGGAAAACATCGAGTTTTTCAAGAAGCGCAATATCGATTTGGAGGGACTCCAGGTTGTCCCCGGAAAAACCTTCCGCTGGTCGGGAGAGTATCTCTGGGACATGAACCAGCGGGAAACCCGCTCTGTGGAGCTGAATGTCTTTGAAAACTTCACACCTGATCTTCCCGAGTCCTATCGTTCCTCAAGGATGGTGCTGCTGGGCAATATCGCCCCGGCTCTCCAGCATCATGTTCTGGATCAGCTGATCCGTCCGCACTTTGTCATCGCCGATACGATGGATCTCTGGATCAACATAGCCAAAGAGGAACTGCTCCGGTTGATTGCCAGAGTCGATATGCTGATCCTCAATGACGGTGAGGCCCGCGAACTTACTGGCGAGACCAGTCTGATCAAGGCGGGTCGTCGCATCCGCGAGATGGGACCCGCGAATGTCGCCATCAAGAAGGGGGAGCATGGATGCCTGCTCTTCGGCGAAAATCAGTTTTTCAGCTGCCCCGCCTATCCGCTCGAGGACATCCATGATCCTACCGGCGCAGGCGATTGCTTTGCAGGAGGTCTTGCCGGCTATCTGGCAAGCCGCAAGATCAGCGATGCCGACCTGAATGAGAAAAAGGAGATTCCCTTTGAAATGCTGCGTCAGGCCG
>CAIJRY010000185.1 GCA_903823215.1 uncultured Spartobacteria bacterium | reverse complement strand
GTCCTGACTCGGTATCCTCCCCCACTCCGAAAGTGAATAAGAGCCTTCCTGGTGAAAAATAGTGTCCAGGAAATTCAATCTTAGTAGAATAGCAGCCCGGAATCGCAGGAGTGTTTCTGGCATCAAGGGATGCGTCTCCTGTCCAAAACAGAATATTCCCCAGTTCATCGCTAACAATGCATGCTGGACGCAGAGGAAATCCCGCTTGCAGCACTTCATAGTCAAAATGAAGGCTGAATCCCTGACTTGTAAGCCCTCCTTCGATAAGGTTCCCCGACTCATCAACCAATCTGCAGGAATGAATTTTTGCCACTTCGTTCCCTGGTTGCTCATTCGATTTAAAGATAATCTCTGCCCCATTTTCTTGTTTTTTTTCAAGACCCTTTACAATCCCCATTCCCTCTTCCCTCAGGGTTGTCTGATACTGTTCTATGGATGCATTCGCCTCTCCGTCACACAGAATCTCACCATTTTTAAGGCAGATTGCTCTGGTGCAGAGTTTTCTGACTTGGCCTGCACCATGAGAGACAAAAAGTACGGTGCGACCATCCTTGATAATATCTTGAAGGCGCTGGATACAGCGGTTCTGGAACTGCAAGTCCCCCACCGAAAGCACCTCATCCACAATCAGGATTTCGGGTTCGAGAAAGGCGGCTACAGAGAATGCAAGTCGGACAAACATTCCGCTAGAGTAGCGTTTTACCGGTGTATCGATGAATTTCTCAACCCCTGAAAAGGAAACAATATCATCGAACTTCGTTGCAACCTCACTACGCCCCATGCCTAAAATGGCACCGTTCATATAAACATTATCGCGACCTGTCAGGTCAGGGTGAAATCCGGTTCCAACCTCTAGCAGGCTGCCAATGCGACCATTGATTTTAATAGTACCAGAGCTGGGAGCAGTAATACGGGAGATCAGCTTCAATAAGGTCGACTTGCCGGCGCCATTCGCGCCGATGATTCCTACGGTCTCTCCCTGCTTAATATCGAATGAGACATTCTGTAGTGCATAAAACAAATCGGCAGCTGTCGGCTCCTGTTCGGCTTCGGTCTCGGGATCACCGAAGTTATGGTCGGGATTGAATCTACTCCTAGCCCATCGCCTGAGATCAGCAAAAAACTGGCTCCGATTAATCTCTCCTAGGCGATAGATTTTGGAAACATTTTCGACTGAAATTGCCAACGACATTTTATTAAGACCTTTGTTTGTGTTGTTTTATATCGTATCGGCCATCGTCCTCTCGGCACGACTGAACTCAACGAGTCCGATGATGAGCACGATGATAGTGATGGCAAAACTGATCAGCCATTGCCAGATCTCGATCTGACCTTGTCCCATCATGGCAAAACGGAAACTTTCGATAATCGGGACTATGGGGTTGAAAATCAGTATGTTCTGTAAATAGGGAGGGGCGGCTGAAAGTGGGTAGAAAATACAGCTTCCATACATCCAGAGCTGAATAAAGGGGGCAACTGCCATTTGAAGATCACGGAAACGAGTGGTGACGGCGGCGATCCAACACCCGAATCCCAACCCCAGCAAGGCCGTCTGCAAAATAAGCGCAGGAATGATGATGACTCGGTAGCTGAAATGGATAGGTGCCCCCTTCCAAAGGAAATAACAATAGAATCCGAGAAAAATCAGCAACTGTATCAAAAACTGCCATGCATTGGAAATAACCTGAGCAATGGGTATCGCGAGACGGGGAAAATAAACCTTGGTGAAGAGGTTTGCGTTGGCCGTGAAGATATTCGATGTCCTGCTGAGGCAGGATGAAAAATAGTACCAGATCACAATCCCGGACATGAAGAAGAGAAAAGGTGGGATGTTGTTGGTTGATATTCTGGCTATATTCCCAAAAACAATCTGATAGACCACCGTGCTGATCAGAGGCTGAATGAAATACCAAAGAGGCCCCATGATGGTTTGCTTGTGCATGGCAACCAAGTCTCTCCTGACGCTCAAAATGATCAGGTCACGGTATTTCCAGAGTTCGCGAAATGGCAGATGGAACGGTGATTTCTTGGAGGAAATCACTGATGTCCATGATTGAGGAAGTGATGGTTGATCAGATGGAATCATAGAAAATCATGCTGCCGCCCTTGGTCGTCGAAGGAGATTTCCATCGGACCATGCTTTTAATCGGTTTGTTTTCCCGTTCGTCACAGGGGTTTGCTTCCT
>CAIJRY010000184.1 GCA_903823215.1 uncultured Spartobacteria bacterium | reverse complement strand
GAGATAGCCTCAGAGATGCAGTCCGCCGTGGCCGAAGCGCGACAGTCCCGATCCGAAATTATCTGGATTGAGAAAATGGTTTCCCGACCTGAGGCGATAGCTCTTTATTCTGGAGCCACCGTTTTTGTCTGTCCCTCGATCTATGAACCCTTCGGCATCATCAATCTGGAGGCGATGGCCTGCGGCACTGCCGTCGTCGCAAGTGCTGTCGGAGGAATCAAGGAAGTTGTGGTCGATGGTGAAACAGGCTATCTCGTTCCCTTGGAGCAAATGAAGGAAAGTCCCTTTGAAGCGACTGACCCGGAGAAATTTTCCGCTGACCTTGCCGCCAAGGTGAATCTTCTTATGGCAGACCCTGAGTTAGCCGGACGCATGGGTAAAGCCGGACGCAAAAGGGCTGAAGAACTTTTTGGCTGGGAAGCGATCGCAAAGAAAACTGAGCGACTTTATCAGCAAGTTCTGAAAGTGTAGGTCATGTTTATCGACCGGGTTAGAATTCATGCAAAGGCTGGGGATGGGGGAAGCGGATCAGCAAGTTTCCGTCGTGAAAAATTCATCCCAAAGGGAGGACCTGACGGAGGTGATGGGGGCGATGGAGGCGATGTCATCCTGCGTGCCGATACGCATGTCGATCAACTGGCCAATCTTTTCTTTGAACCCATCCTGAGGGCCAAGCCAGGTGGCCGCGGCTCCTATCGTCAGCGCCATGGAAAATCGGCTCCTGATCTGATCGTTCCTGTTCCCGTAGGCACTCTTGTCTACCGTTTTCCTGATCCTGAAACGCTTCATGCCCAATCCCAGATCGAGGTGGAAGTAGATGATGATGGGGCGATCGACCTCTCTGCCGAGCCGCGATCCAAACGCGGTCTTGGCGACCCCAATCCTGATGATCTTCTGGCCGATCTCGATCATGTGGGGGCGGAGTTTATCATCTGCCATGGTGGACAGGGTGGCCGGGGCAATATTCATTTTAAAAGCTCACGCAATCAGGCTCCCCGCCGATTCACCGAAGGGACGCCCGGAGATGAAGGGTGGTTCCTGCTCGAAATGCGCTCAATCGCCTTTGCCGGGCTTGTCGGATATCCCAACGCCGGAAAATCGACGCTTCTTCGTGCGATCTCCCGCGCTCACCCCAAGGTTGGCTCCTATGCCTTCACGACCCGTCATCCCCAAGTCGGGGTGGTTGATCTGGATGATTACAAAAAAACAACAGTCGCGGATATTCCGGGTTTGATCGAAGGGGCTCATGAAAACCGTGGCCTGGGTCATCAGTTCCTACGCCATGTCATGCGATGCCGCTATCTGCTCATGGTACTCGATATGGCTGGCTCGGAAGGACGCAATCCAATGGATGACTTTAACGCGCTTCGCAAGGAGCTTGATCTCTACAACCCCGAACTCTCCTCGCGCCCTTGGTGTATTGTTGCCAATAAGATGGATATGCCCGAGGCGGAGTCCAATTTGAAAATATTCAGGAAAAAATTCAAGGGAGTGACCATTCTTCCAGTCTGCGCCGAACTCGGTGAGGGGATTCCCGAGTTAAAAGACTTTCTACAGCAGGCAACCGAAGCCGAGGAAAATGCTCTCAAAAAAGAGGCAGAGGCCAAGTCAGCGGAAGGCAATCAGGAAGAGCTGCCCGAGATCGATTACTGATCATCAGTTTTTACTCCCGTCCTTTGTGTGGGTCTTTTTGATTTTCTTTTTGGAGATATCCGATGGTGATGGAGGATTGGTCTTTTGATCCAAGATTGCCCTGTTAAGCATTGATTTCAGGGATTCCTCTGGTGTGACGCTTGCTGGAGCACTCTCTCCGGGTTGGCTGGGCTGGAGCGCTTTTTGGAAGGCAGGGTCACCGGCGACTTGTTGAAAGAGTGGTTCCCTGGCGATCTGCTGAAGTGCTGTGTTGCCACCCAGCATCACGGCCTCGTGCAGGGAGGCAAAGGCATCCTCCCGCTGACCCGTGATGAACTGGTATTTACAGATGGTGAACGGAACATCCCATTGGGTGGGCTGCACCTTTTTCAACGCCAGCGCGACTTCCAGTGCCTTTGGTATGCGTTGCTGGGTGGCGTAGTAATTGATCATCTCACGCAGGAACCCAACATCGTTGGGTGTTAAGGCGATTGCATTGGAGATGACGGTATCTGCATCGGCCTGTCTTCCAAGAACCATCAGGCCTTGGAGAACCGGGCCGAGAAGTTGACGGTTGGTCGGGTTCTGCTGGAGTGCGGCGATTTGCAGAGGAAGATCCTGCGAGGATTTCAACCGTGCTTCCGTGACGACTTTGAGGCGCTGGAGGATTTTGGAATTCGGATCGATCGGAAGACTTTCTGCGATGAGGTCGCGGGCATCCTTAAAGCGGCCTTCAGAAGTCAGAAGATTGACCAGATTGCCGGTCGTTTCTGTGTTTGCAGGCCAGAGATAGAGAGCCTGACGGTAGGCGCGTTCCGCCTCGGGTCGCATATTGCGGAAGGCATAGATATTACCTCCGGTATTGCGCAGCTTGGCAAAGGAGTGATGGGCAAGATCGTCATTGTCGAATCCCGGAGTTTTCTCCAAATGGTTTTTGATGTAGTCATCCCACCAAGCAAGATCTTTCTCGGCAGTTCCCGGGGGCAGGGCATCCATTTTGTCGTGTTTGATCTCGTAACAAAGGCCGTGCGGCACCGCATAGGGATAAGACCACTGCATGGGGAAGCTCTCTTCCACAAAGAATCCGCGAGGGGTGCCGTCAGCTTTGTCGCGGTTGTGAAGAAATATCCATTCCGCAACCGCTGAATTCAAGGCTACGGGATCACTTTGGGGATTTGGCATTCCTGCGGGGTTTTCCTGATACTTCCGCATCAGCACTTCAAAAAGTGACATGATGTCTTCTCGGTGAGGCAGTGTGAGGCGCTCCTCGGGATAGGTATGATCGCGACCCAAAAGTTTTTCAACCCAGTTGAATTCCGTCGGGCGTTCCACCGTATAATGAGATCGGATATACCGGTTGTAAAATGTATCGGCCAGAGCATTCTGGGTGACGATGTAGAGATCTCGCCTGTCAAAATCAGGATCTCGTTTGGATTTTTCAAAGCTCTCCCCGAAGACCATGTAGGTGGGAACAAAGCGCCCCGGATCAGTGCCTCCGAAGACAAAACTATCCCTTGGGAGATCCTTCAACATGTCGTGACCATACATCCAGCCGAACCAGTGGCCGCGTTGCGTGCTCTTTGGTAATGAGACAACAAAGGTGTAGGCAGCGGTGAACACGAAGAGTCCCACAACAACCCAGCGAACCCATGCAATTTTCGGATTCGATGACTCGAGCCGCGTGAAGAGCATTGCAGCCCCGAAGCTGGCCAGCAGGATGAAGAATGCGTAACCAAGACTCACATACTGATACTGCATGTCCCAACCCGCGTTATCATAGCCGTTATTCCAAGAGAGGGCCTGAAGAAATGCCGCCAGACCAAAGGCAATCACGAGAAGGTAGAACCAAATGCGCTGCTCTCTGGGTAGTCTCCAGAAAAGCACGAATCCAAGCAGCACTAGGATGACGGGAATGGGGGAGACATTCCTTACCATGACACTCCAATAGACCTTGCAGAACCCGGCAAAGGACTGCATCTGCGTCTCCTCATCCGGAGCTTTGGGGCCCTTGGCCTTTTCCGGGGGAGGCACACCCATCAGCTTTCCGATCGTTCCCTGAAGCTGGTCGGCGAGAGTTCCCCAATACTGGGAACGGTTGATCGCATAAAAAAATCCTTCCGGGGTGCTGGTGTAGCTCCAGTTCATCGGCGGATTTGTCGAAGAAGCGATGGGCATGTAGGCGTAGGGAAGGAGGCCAACGACAACCGCCACAATAAGAAGAAGGCCTTGACGCCATTCGGTAAGTTTCCGGCGGATGATGACGAGCATGATAAATCCGGTCCAAACACAAAAAAACAGCCTTACAGCCGCTTTCCAGACATCGGGAAGATGGGATAGATAGGCAAAACCCAGATAGAGTCCGCTGGCGATCAGAAGACTATAGATGGCGTATTCCCAGAACAGCTCGGCATGGAGCAGGAGAATCACAAGCAGGGGAAGAAATGCCAGGGCCAGGGTCGTATGGTGGTTGCTCATCCCGAGACAGAAGAGAAAAACAACCCAGACAAAGGCGTTTTTCCAATAGGGTCTCCTGATCCAGACATAACAGAGCAAGATCAGCGTCATCATCAGTGCGAGATGAAGGGCGTAGAGACCTTTATCAACAACCGCATGAGACCAGATGGGATTCACCCAGGCGCAGGTGAGTGTCGCCGCCACGGAGAGAATAATAGAGGGGATTTTTTTTACTCCAGCCCAGCGTGTGGCACTCAGGGAGACGAGAGAAAAAATTCCGACTCCGATTGCAGTGCAGAGTCCCGAGAAGAGAGCTACCTTCCATGAGCCGTTACCGAACGGAAAAAGATTGCTGAAAAGTCCCGCAAGAATCGTCCAGAGAGGGTAGCCTGAGGGATGCATCACACCGAAGTGGAGCGCGGCAGTGACCATTTCTCCATCGTCGTTGAGGCCTATGTTAGGCATCGCTGTGAACCAATAAGTCACCAGCGAAAGCAAGAAACAGATCAGGGCAATGGTGCGCTCTTCCTTGGTAAAAACTCGGAAGGGATGGATCCCTTCCTCTTGTTCTACGGATGTTGCAAGCGAAGTCGTCTTGGTGGCTGGAGCACTCATGGGTAAGATTGGGTTCTAATGGACCGAAAGGGGATGGCTGATAGGTAAAGAGGCAAGGGATTATTTTTGAGGGGAACGACGGAATCCATTCTGGATGAGAAGTCCCCAAACCATGAAAAGTGCTTCGACGATGATCTTCTTGGACATCTTTGAGGTGCCCTCCACGCGATCTGCGAAAACAATCGGCACTTCCGTCAATCTGAGTCCGTGTCTCCAGACGCGATGCGTCATTTCAACCTGGAAGCCGTAGCCGTTGGATTGCACGGTATCCAATTCGATAGACTCCAGGGTCGTGCGCCGCCAGCACTTGAAACCACCGGTTGGATCCCAGACAGGAAGTCCTGTGATCCATTTGACATAGTAGGAGGCTCCAACACTCAGGATCAGGCGATTCAATGGCCAGTTGATAACGCGGATGCCTCCAGCATAACGGGAACCGATGGCCAGATCGGCACCCCTCTCACGAATGCTTGCAAGAAGTTTGGGAACATCGGCTGGATTATGGGAAAAATCAGCATCCATCTGTACCACGAAGTCATAATGATGATCGATTGCCCATTGAAACCCTGCTACATAAGCCCGACCAAGACCGCTCTTGCCAGGACGGGAAAGAAGATGGAGTCTTGGTTCACGGGTGGCAGTTTCCGTAACCCATGCACCCGTGCCATCAGGAGAGCTGTCATCCACAATCAGGATCTCCAACTCTGCGTTCTGGGACAATAGAAGTTCTACCAGCTTAGGGAGATTCTCCCGTTCATTATAGGTAGGAACAACGACTAAAGTTCGTTCGGACATGGCTTGCAGCAGGTGATTTGAAAAAAGCTGAAGCTAGCTGATGAATGTATGGCGTCCAGTTTCAATTCTCGTCCGTGAAATGAAAGGGGGGATAAGTTATTTCACAAATCCCATGGAATGCAGCCAGTACAGCAGGTCATCGCTCCAGGGGTGAAGTTTGCTGGGATCGGAAGCGCTTTTTCCAAGACCCAGACCATGTCCACCATGCTGGTAGATGTGCAGGTCAAAGGGAACGCCATGCTGGCGCAATGCTGCAGCAAACATGAGCGTGTTTTCGACTTTCACCGCTGGATCCTCCCATGTATGCCATAAAAAGCAGGGAGGGGTTTTGTCAGTGACTTGCTTCTCGTTGGAAAGTAGTTCGATTTGTTCCGTGGTGGGATTTTTACCTAGGAGATTGGATCGGGATCCGGAATGAGTGTCTGATCCCATGGTAATCACAGGATAGCAAAGCACTCCCAGATCGGGACGACTGCTCACGTGCTCCACGGGATCGGCGGCATCGGGTTTGCCGGCATCAAAATGAGTCAGCAAGGTGGAGGCAAGGTGCCCTCCTGCGGAGGAACCCATGATGCCGATCTTTGCAGGATCAACTCCCAGTTTGATAGCATCGGAACGCACAAGTCGGAGGGCTCTTGCGGCATCCTGCAACATAACGGGGTGTCGATATCCATGCGAACCCAGGCGATATTTTAAGACAAATGCCGCCACGCCGTGATCAGACAACCATGTCGCGTAACCTGCTCCCTCATGGGATGCCAGCCCCCCATATCCTCCTCCAGGACAGACGATGATGGCTGCTCCCGTTGCCCGGGCCGGCTCAGGAAGGTAAGGAGTGAGAGTTGGTATGTCGTTGGTTGTTGTCCCAAGCGCACCAGGTGCACCGTTTGGCCAGAGAGGAAACTCTTGTTGAGCAGTGTTGGCAAAGAGGTTCAACGTGGAAGCAAGAATTATTGAAATTTCGCAAAGGGAAACGATCAGGCGTTTAGTAGATAAAATCATCATGTTCTTAGCGCGATGGCTGGCTTGTGAGAGGAATGCCGTAATGCTGACGGATCTGTTGTTCCTCCGCATCGCAGGTGGAGGCATCGAGATAGATGGGACCAACGGAACCCTCGAGTATGATTTTATGAAATCCCTTGATCGGGTGCTTTACGGCCTCCGAGATATCCGTCAACCGATGAATTTCCATGCCATTGATACTCTGAACAACCCGTTTTCCCAAGTCCTGAAAGCCCACCGTTTGGGCAGAGGGGAAGAGCGATGAAAGAATGACAAGATGCCCCCGATCACGCGGTAGTTCGTGTTGAAATGCATCCAGATAGACAAGGTTTTGAGGTGCCTCTCTACGCCAGTCACCACCCCATTCCTTGAGGTAGGAGCGGGAGAGTTCCTGAAAGAGAAGACCTCCGATAAATGTGTATGGGACTGAATCCCCCGTGAGACGGGAGGGGCTGATTTCGGATGAGAGTCTGCTTCCCTCCAGTTGAAGTGCTGTGTTTGCCGTGCTACCCCTTCCTTCACCACTGGAGCGGAAGTAAGTGATTTCCATGAGATCACCGGGTGCGCTTTTCAGACTGGCAAGGTTACTGAACATGATTTTGCCATACATCGGATCAAGGTAGTTTCCCTCTCCGTCGATTGCCTGATCGGCTGCATTGAGTAGCAAATCTCCCTTGCGCAGTCCTGCCTTTTCGGCGGGGCCGTCAGGCTCGACCCAGGTGACATAAACTCCCGAGTGCTCTTTTCCGGCACCAAGCCATTGCCTCAGCGTCGATCCTCTCAATTCCTCCCAGAGAAGACCGGCACGGGCCAATCCGTGATAACCCTGTTTTGCTGACTCCTTGAGAAAACGTTCTATAAGAGGTGACGGGATGATGTCCGCCGACTGGGTTTTGGGATCATAGCGCATGACCAGTCCCGCAAGCTTTCCCTGATCGAGAGCGGGAATGACAAAACTATCCTCCCTCTGAGGGATGACCGTTGCCGTCCGATAAGTGAGGTAGGCAGCCCCGTCGGCCGGGTAAGGTAATACGGCGACGGTGGTGACTGTGGCCGGACTCAACGCGGGAGATCCATTTTGTTCCAGCTGCAAGATGTCAAGTTTAGTGCCAGCCGTGATATCCATGCCCAACTTAAGCGGAACCGCTCCCTTGAGAAATGACTTATCCGCAGGCTTAATCACGGCGAGGTTGCACTCTTCATCCAATGACTCGATCACGGCGGTACATTTCGGCCCGTCTTCAGGTTTTTCCAACTCAATATAAGTGGAATGAGCAACCATGTCGGCAGTGACCAAAAGTCGGCCCCCTTCGATCACTGTGCCGAGACCTGCACGGGTGAAAGGCGTTTTCTTGAGCCATGGTCTTTGCAGATCGGGGTATTGGATTGTAGCCGTGACACGAACAACTGAATCGGCCAGTGAGGGAGTTTTTCCTTCTGAGACGGGAGACTTTTTGCTTTGGCAGGAGAAAAAGCTTATTGAGACGACTACAACCAACAACGCCATGATATGCGTGGAGTTATGGGATCTCATACTGAAGTGCATTAATTAAGATTTTCCGGTGAAGGAATGCGGTAGCTTTC
>CAIJRY010000183.1 GCA_903823215.1 uncultured Spartobacteria bacterium | reverse complement strand
TGCCAGGCTCGGGAAGTGCGTTCGCATCACCACTGCGGACACGCAATGAGAGTAGTTCCTCGGGAGTGGTTCTCAGAGTGCGTGGAAGCTGGAGGACGATCTCCACATCCTCCTTTTCCTTCGGGATATGGAGCAGATCAACCGATTCACCCCCCACGGCGAGTTTCAATGTCCGGGAAATCGTTTCGGCAGTAACTCCATGGAGGGCTGCCTTCTCCTTATCGATGACGAACCTGACCTTGGGTTGGTCCGATTCGATATACCAATCGACATCAACCACGCCGGGAGTCTTCTTGTAGATTCCGATGATTTCATTGGCTAGTTTCAGTCTATCTTCTTCGGTGGGCCCATAGATTTCAGTGACGAGTGTCTGGAGTACAGGTGGTCCCGGAGGAACTTCTGCCACGGCACATCGTGCTCCATATTTTTCAGCGACGGAAGCCACCTTGGGACGCAGAATCTTGGCAATATCATGACTCTGAAGCCGTCGCTCATCCTTGGGCTTCAAGTTGACCTGGATGTCAGCAACATTGGCTCCCTTCCTGGTGAAATAGTGTCTGACCAGTCCGTTGAAATTGAATGGTGAAGCCGTTCCGGCATAGATCTGGTAATCGGTGACATTGGCATCGGGGGCAATCGCCGCTGAGATCTCCCGAGTAGCCTGAGCTGTCCGCTCCAAGGAACTCCCCTCCGGCATGTTGAGGATGATCTGAAACTCGCTCTTGTTATCAAAAGGAAGCATCTTCACTTTTACCCATCCGATGCCCACGGTTGCCATAGCTGCAAGCAAAAGAAGACAAATGGCCCCCAGAAATTCCAACCGCTTCTTCTTGTTTGTGATCAGGGCTCCCATGTAACGCCGGTAGAGACGGGTAAAAAAATCTTCGTCTTTGCCACCTGAATTTGCGTGACTCTCCAATCTCTTCATCCCTTGCAACCAAGGTAGAACCCGAACGGATGCCCATGGAGTGACGATAAAGGCAATCAGTAGCGAAAAGAGCATCGCCGCACTCGCACCAACCGGGATAGGGCGCATGTAGGGCCCCATCAACCCTCCGACAAAGGCCATCGGAAGGATCGCGAAGACAACGGCAAAGGTGGCCAAAATGGTAGGATTGCCAACCTCTGCCACAGCAGCAACCGCCACCTCCTTCAGCGAAAAAGCTGATGACTTAGGAAGATGAAAATGACGGACGATATTCTCCACCACCACGATGGCGTCATCCACGAGAATGCCGATGCTGAAGATCAGGGCAAAGAGAGTGATCCGATTCAAGGTGAACCCCAGCATGTAGAAGACGAGCAGAGTGAGTGCCAGAGTGGTAGGAATGGCGATGGCCACGACGATGGATTCCCTCCAACCGAGCGTGAAGAGTATCAGCAGTGAAACGCTGACCACCGCGATGGCCATGTGAAACAAAAGTTCGTTCGATTTATCTGCCGCGGTTTTCCCATAATTCCGGGTAATGGTTAGATCCACATCGGAGGGAATGACCGTTCCCTTAAGGAGGTCTATTTTGTGGAGAACCTTGTTTCCGATGTCGGTGGCATTGGCACCTGGACGCTTTGCGACACTGATCGTCACGGCAGGCTCGTTGCCTGCTGAAGCTTCTGCACCCCCTTTGCCATGAAGGAGATATTGGCTTGGCTCCTCGGTGCCATCCGTGACATCGGCAATCTCTCGTAGGTAGACAGGCTTCCCCGCAGAAACCCCGACAACAATATCCCCAACTTCTTTTTCCGTTTTCAGAAAACCACCTGTTTCAATGGCAATTTCCGCTCCCTCCTTGGTGAGTGATCCCGAGGAATACTGCCGGTTGGCTTGTTGCAGCATCGGTATGATTCCGGCGGGAGTCAGACTGCGGCTGGCGAGTCTCACTGGATCAAAGAGCACCCGCACCTGACGTTTGGCTCCCCCTATAAGCATGGTTTCACCAACCATGGGCACCTGCTTGATCGAGTCCTCAATCTGGGCTGCCAGTCGGCGAAGGGTCAGATGATCATAAACCTTGCTATGAAGGGTGACGGCCAGAATAGGGACATCATCAATCGTCTTCATCTTGACCAGAGGCACGCCAACTCCCGCAGGGATACGGTCGAAGTTGGAACGAAGCCTTTCCGTGAGACGCACAAGGCATTCATCTGGGTTCTCTCCCACCTTGAACCGAACAACCATACGACTCTCCCCGGTGCTGGATGTTGAGTAAATGTATTCAACCCCGGGAATTTCCCAGAGTAGTTTTTCCATGGGGCGGGTGGCTCGTTCCTCCACCTCCTTGGCACTGAATCCCGGCATCTGGGCGATGACATCAACCATCGGCACCTT
>CAIJRY010000182.1 GCA_903823215.1 uncultured Spartobacteria bacterium | reverse complement strand
GCGGCAAGATTGGCAACCACCCGATGGATCTCTTCATCGGTCACAAGCACACCCTGAGCACGCGTGACCTTCGCGCTGCCTGGAGGCAGATAAAGCATATCCCCCCTACCCAGCAACCGCTCCGCACCATTTGCATCGAGAATCACGCGACTGTCGATTCCCGAGGCGACCTGAAAGGCGATGCGTGAAGGGATATTGGCCTTGATCACTCCCGTGACCACCGTGGAACGCGGAGTCTGGGTCGCCACAATCATGTGAATGCCGGCAGCACGCGCCTTCTGGGTGATTCTGGCAATGGCCGCTTCAACATCAGCCGGAGCCGTCTGCATGAGATCGGCCAACTCATCCACAATAACAACGATGAAGGGCATCTGATCAGGCACCACAATTCCATCATCGGGTGGCAGTGAAAGTTGTGGTGTTGCCTCATCCTCCTCTGCCAATGACTCTTGAAGATCAGGTGTTTCGTCCGAGGAGAATGAATCCTCGGCCTGCGCTTCATTCTCCTGTTCGTTCCCCGATTCACCCGCCGTTTCCAACTTCTCCGGCTTGGGGCGGTTATTGAATCCATGAACATGTTTCACGCCGACTTTGGCAAAAATGCTGTAGCGCAACTCCATCTCATCGATGACCCAGCGCAGGGCCAGCAGCACCTTTTTGGGATCGGTCACCACAGGCGTCACGAGATGGGGCAGATCGTTATAGACCTGCATCTCGACGACCTTCGGATCGATCATGATGAAACGAAGATTCTCCGGCGTGTGCTTGAAAATCAGGCTCGTGATGATCGAGTTGATGCAAACGCTCTTCCCGCTGCCGGTGGCACCGGCCACGAGCAGGTGTGGCATGGCCGCCAGATCGGCGATGATGGCGTTCCCATAGACATCCTTACCCAACGCGAGCGGCAGGGCTGCCTTGCTCGATTCCCAAGCCTCACTTTCAAAGAGCTCGCGGATGCTGACCTTGACCTTGTTGGAATTGGCAATCTCAATGCCGACCGTGTCTTTGCCGGGAATGGGAGCGAGGATGTTGATACGCTCAGCACTGGTGGCACGGGCCAGGTTCTTTTCCAATGCGGAGATGCGTTCCACGCGGACTCCCGTGGCAGGATAGACTTCGTAGCGGGTGATGGTCGGCCCCTTGGTGATGTCGCCGGGTGAAGCCTCAATGCCAAACTGGGCGAGCGTCTCGATCAGGATCTTTTGCACCCCGTGAAGCTCCGCCGGATCGACAGGCTTATGTTCATCGCTGCCATGAGTCTCGAGCAGATCAAGACCGGGCAGCGTGTATCCCTCCAAGCGCACATCCGAGAGTCCCGTCTCAGGCGACAGTCGGCTGCCCTGTTTTCCCTTTTCCTTCATCACCTCGGCAAGAGTGGGCTTGCGGGAAGGAGTCGGCACACTCGCATCGACAATTTTAGGAGCCGGCAAATCGGCAGGTGGCACGACCGAAATCACGCGATCCGTCACTTCGATATCCCCAGTCAAAACAGGTGATTGCTGCCGGTTGCGCGTTTTGGACGACGCAGGTGGTTCCTCCTTTTGGACTTCCCCTTCCTTGCGCGACAGAAGGCCTTTTTTCAGAAGGAGAAAAACCCATTTCAACAGACCCCAGAACGCAATCACAAAACGCCGCATCGCCTGGATCGGATGGAAGCCCGTGGCCAGAATCAAACTGACAAGTGCAAGCACCACAAAGATCAGCACCGAACCGGCTGAGCCAAAAACATTGCGCCCCAGGGCGACATTCAATCGATAACCAAAAAACCCTCCTGGTCCGTCGATGTCAAATTTTTGCCCCCACCCCATCAGGATCACATGCTGGATATCAAGTAGTGTGGACCAACTCAGAACACAGACCAAAACCCAGCCTGCACGGATGCCGAGCCGATCGCATTTTCCGGTGAATTTGGCAATGCCAAGTCCCAGCAAACCCACAGCGGCAAAGTAGGAGGCAGCACCAAAAAGGAGATAGAAGATGCGCGCCACGATGGCCCCCACGCGCCCCACGACATTAGCCGGTATTTCAGAAATTGTGGAATACTTGCCAAATGCCCAGGCAGGAACATCTTTGAGATCAAATGAAAGCAGGGCGAGCAGCAACAGGATGCCTCCAAAGAAGAGAAGCAATCCTGTAACCTCATCCCAGGAACTGCGGCGTGAAGAAACCATTCCGACCATCTTGCAGGAAACCCGGCATTCTTGGCAACCATCTGCCATCATTCTTAGCAATTGTATGCCGATAAGGAATAAATGATACTACGAATCAATTATTTCCCTGATCCCGACATTGCATGACCATTTCGACTCCGATCCTCTTTGAACCGCTTCCCATGGAACGGGTATGGGGAGGTCGACGGTTCGAGACGCTTCTTGGAAAATCCATCCCCCATGGGGTTCCTATCGGGGAACTCTGGGAAATGGTCGATCGCCCGGAGGCTCAAAGTGTGGTGCATCAAGGTCCATTCAAGGGAGTGACACTGCATGAACTCTGGAAAGATTATCGGGCCGGAATCTTTGGAAAAAGACATCTCTCCAATCCCTCTCCCCGTTTTCCACTCCTCATCAAGCTGCTGGATGCCCGTGAGCGGCTTTCCGTGCAGGTTCATCCTCCGGCCTCCACGGCTCTTAAACTGGGTGGCGAGCCAAAGACCGAATGCTGGTATTTTCTCCACGCTGCATCGGGATCCATGATCTATGCAGGCCTGAAGAAGGGAGTCACTATTGAGAGCTTTGAAGCTGCTCTCAAGAGTGGGGAGGTTGAAGAGACACTTCACCATGCCCATTGCAAAACTGGAGAAAGCATCTTCATTCCAAGCGGCCGACTGCACGCCATCGGCGAAGGACTCGTCATTGTCGAAATTCAGGAAAATAGCGACAGCACCTACCGGGTTTTTGATTGGAACCGCAACGGACTGGATGGCAAGCCCCGTGAACTCCATATCGAGGAATCCATGGCCTCCATCGACTTTGAAGACTTTGAACCAGCACTCGCTCCAACCAATACCAAAGTGATCGCAGATTGCCCCTATTTTCTCGTTGAGAAATATGATCTTCCTACCCCCCTGCCGATTGAGACAAGGGATGATTTTGCCATCATCACCTGTCTCACTGGAAAAATTGAATGCGGTGGCGTTACTCTGATGCCGGGCGGCTTCATGCTACTTCCCACAGGTTTGGAAAAAACCGTACTGACACCCATGGCAGAAGCCACAAGCCTTCTCGAATCTCACCTACCAGCCTCCTTCTGAGTTCATTGGGTATTCGGGAAAAGGATAAATTCCCCGCACGTCTGTTTTTTCCAAACTCTGTCGCTTTTCAGCTTTCATCCGTCAGCAATCATCCTTCATCCTTTCGGCACTCATGCCCAAAGATACATCCATCCATAAAATCCTGCTGATCGGCGCAGGCCCCATTGTTATCGGCCAGGGGTGCGAATTTGACTATTCTGGCGTCCAGGCTTGCAAGGCACTCGCCGAGGAAGGTTATGAGGTCGTTCTGGTGAATTCCAATCCGGCCACGATCATGACTGATCCGGAATTTGCCAATCAGACCTATATCGAGCCGATCACTCCGGCGATCATCGAGAAGATCATTGAAAAGGAAAAACCCGACGCACTCCTTCCGACTCTCGGAGGACAGACCGCCCTTAATGCCGCCATGGAGTTGGTCCATAACGGCGTACTGGAGAAATATGGGGTCAGACTGATTGGAGCCAATGCCGAGGCGATCAAGAGGGGCGAAGACCGCACACTCTTCAAGCAGATCATGATCGATATCGGTCTGGAAGTTGCCGACTCCGGCGCCGCCCACTCCATCGACGAGGTGTTTGAAATTGCGAAGCGCATCGGCACCTATCCCCTCATCATCCGTCCCGCCTTCACTCTCGGTGGCGCAGGTGGTGGCATCGCTTATAACCGTGAGGAACTCGAAACCATCGCACGACGGGGCCTCGACATGTCCCCCACAACGGAAGTGCTGATCGAGGAATCTTTACTCGGATGGAAAGAGTTTGAAGTCGAAGTCATCCGCGACCGGGCTGATAACTGCATCGTCATCTGTTCGATTGAGAACCTTGATCCGATGGGAGTCCACACGGGAGATTCGATCACCGTGGCTCCGATCCAGACATTGACCGATAAAGAATATCAAAAAATGCGCGATGACTCCTTTGCCGTCATCCGTGCCATCGGGGTGGAGACGGGGGGATCGAATATCCAGTTTGCCGTGAATCCCAAGGATGGTCGCCAGATCGTCATCGAGATGAATCCCCGCGTCTCGCGTTCCTCGGCCCTCGCCTCCAAGGCCACTGGTTATCCGATTGCCAAGATTGCTGCCAAACTCGCCGTCGGCTACACGCTAGACGAACTGAAGAACGACATCACCAAGACCACAACTGCCTGCTTCGAGCCAGCAATCGATTATTGCGTCGTCAAGGTTCCCCGTTTCACCTTTGAGAAATTCCCCAAAGCCGATCCGACTCTCACCTCCCAGATGAAGAGTGTCGGCGAAGCGATGTCCATCGGACGCACTTTCAAGCAGGCCCTGCAAAAGGCCCTCCGCTCACTGGAAACGGGTCGCGCAGGACTCGGTTGCGATGCCAAGGACATTGAACCCCGTCTTGCTGATGGCAGCTGGGACATCGACCGTATCGAGTTTCTGCTACGCGTACCCAATGCCGAACGGATCTTCTCCGTGCGCCATGCCTTCCTTGCCGGATTCAGTCTGGAACGCATTCGCTCGATCAGCGCCATTGATCCCTGGTTCCTAGACAACATCCTGGAGATCGTCGAAGCCGAACTTACCTATCGTCAAAAACCAGACGAAATCCCCCTGCGTCAGGCAAAGAAGCTTGGCTTTTCCGACCGCCAGCTCGCTCACATTACGGGAGTCAGCGAGGATGAAATTCGCGGCAAGAGAAAGGCTGGCGGAGTCGAACCGACTTACCGTCTGGTTGATACCTGCGCCGCTGAATTTGAGGCAGCCACTCCCTATTTCTACTCCACTTACGGGGATGAGGATGAGACCCGCAAGAGTAGCAAGAAAAAGGTGATGATCCTCGGTGGAGGCCCCAACCGTATCGGTCAGGGGATCGAGTTCGACTATTGCTGCGTTCATGCCGCCTTCGCTTTGAAGGAAGAGGGCTGGGAGACCATCATGGTCAATTCGAATCCCGAAACCGTCTCGACCGATTACGATACGAGTGACAAGCTCTTCTTTGAACCCCTCACACTGGAAGATGTGCTCAATATCTACGAACGCGAAAAATGCGACGCGGCCGTCGTGCAATTTGGAGGACAGACCCCTCTCAATCTTGCAGCACCGCTTCAGGCTCACGGCGTGACCATCATCGGCACCCAGCCCAAGAGCATCGAGATGGCTGAGGATCGCAAGCACTTCTCTGCGATGATCAACAAGCTCGGCCTGCGTCAGACAACAGGTGCGACGGCCACCGAAGAGCACGAGGCAGTCGCCGTGGCCAACCAAGTCGGTTATCCCGTTCTCGTCCGTCCCTCCTTCGTCCTTGGAGGTCGTGCCATGGAGATCGTCTATACAGAAGACGATCTTCGCCGCTATATTCGTACAGCCGTCGAAGTCAGCCCCGAGCGACCGATCCTTGTGGATCGATTCCTGGAGGATGCGACTGAGGTTGATGTCGATTGCCTGGCAGACGGCACCCAATGCGTCATCGGAGGCATCATGGAGCACATTGAGGAAGCCGGCATCCATAGCGGCGACAGTGCCTGCGTGATCCCGACCGTTTCTCTGTCTGAAAAAGTGCTTGAGACCATCCGCTCGGCGACCAAAGCCATGGCCCTTGAGCTTGATGTCCGAGGCCTCATGAATGTCCAGTTTGCGGTGAAGGATGAAGAAGTCTTCGTCTTGGAAGTCAATCCACGCGCCTCGCGCACCTCCCCATTTGTGAGCAAGGCAATCGGAGTTCCGCTTGCTAAAATGGCGGCAAAGATCATGGCTGGAAGCACCCTTGCCGATCTCGGCTTCACAGAGGAAGTCATTCCCAAACACTACAGCGTCAAGGAAGCCGTCTTCCCCTTCATCAAGTTTCCTGGCATCGACATCACCCTCGGCCCGGAAATGCGCTCCACGGGCGAAGTCATGGGGATTGATACCGATTTTCCCCGTGCCTACGCAAAGGCACAGATGGCGGCAGCACCCTCTCTCCCCTCGGACGGCAACCTCTTTGTCAGCGTCAAGGACTCCGATAAAAATGCAGCTGTGCCTATCGTGAAGCAATTTGCCGACCTTGGTTTTGTGATCCACGCCACTGATGGCACCTACAGCCTGCTCAAAGCTGCGGGCATTCCCGTGAAACGCCTTAACAAGCTTGCCCAAGGCAGACCCAATGTCGTCGATATGATCAAAAACGGCGAGATGCAGTTCATCATCAATACCCCAAGCGGCAAACAGCCTCGTCAGGACGAAGTCGTCATCCGCAGCATGGCGGTAGCCAACCGCATCCCGATCATGACGACCCTCCGGGCGGCGGCAGCCAGCGCAGCGGCAATCGCCTCGATTGCGAAATCACCACTCACAGTGAAGAGCTTGCAGGAACATCATTCCGTGTAGGAGCCTTCCGATCTCTCGGACCAGAATCTCTGTTGCCCCCGTGACATCTTGAGAGACACCATTTCACGGCATACTTTTCGCTGGATGCTGAGAATGCGCGGTCTCTTGCTCACAGGCATTCTTCTTTTGGCGATGCATTCCCCGACGGGAGCTGCTGTCATGCCGATGGACTTACTTCAAGATCCCTCTCCCGAAGAATGGAAGTGTCTGGAGCAATACAGCAATGTCCTGACTCGAAGCGGTTTTGAGGAACGGCTGAAAAGTGTTTTTGACCCGACCGGCAGCCTCCTTCCTTTCCTGAAAATCACGGATCAAGAAGTCCAGGTCTTTGGACAAACCAATGCTCCTTCGCAAACAAATCCGCTGGTGACAATCACCTTTGCCCCGCAACCGGAGGCCTCCCTAAATGCAGAACCACCCAGTTCGATACCGCAGGTAGATTCCCATAGCGCCCCTTCACCCACTCCCGATACCAATTCCCTGTTTTCCAGACTCATCTCCTCATTTATTTCGGCATCTCCACTGCCTGCACCGGCTTCCCAATCCACGAACGGGAAGGCAACACCTTCGGGGCTTCCATTGGCTGGAGTGAGGATTGCCATCGACCCTGCCGACATAGGTGGGGCATGGGGATCGATGGAGGATCGCTCCACGCTTTATCCAGGGTTCGGGCTCATTCAGGAGGGGGATCTGAATCTGCTGGTTTCCAAGGTGCTTTCAAAAAGGCTCAAAGAACTGGGTGCTGATGTATTCGTGACAAGGGAAAAGAGCGAACCAGTGTGCAAACTCGACATCACGGCAGTGCAGCAGGTGGTTCCTCAAGTCCTGGCCCACCATCGCCACATCCTTTCCAAAACCTTCAGATCGCGAACGCAGAATGTGAGAGAAACATCCCCGATGTATCAACGGATCGTCGCCGAAGTTCTGCTCACCAAGAATCTTGAGGCAAGAGCCCGGGCCGAAAAAACCAGGGCTGCCATGAAACCCGACATCACCATCGTTCTCCAGTTTGATGCTACCTCTGCGCGGCACCGGAATAATTTTCCAAAGATCAACCGCAACATTCTCTTCATTTCCGGAGCCTACACAGCCAAGGAAATCAACAGTGATCCCCGGCAACGCCTAAGACTCCTGACTAAACTTTTTCATAATGTCACTCCCACGGAAATCCGTGTCGCTCATGCTATTTCCAAAAGTCTCAACGAGGCCACGGGATTTCCGCCGGTTCATTATGGGAACAGCTGGAGCACCCGATCGATTGCCGGTGATCCCTATGTCGTCGCCCGCAATCTACTTCTGAGCCGTGAACATGACGGCCCCGTTGTCGTGACCGAACCCTATTTCATGAATCAGGAGGAAACCCTTCTTCGCCTCATCACTGGCGATTATGAAGAAACCCGCCTCATCGCGGGCAAAGAACGCATCAGCATCTACCGCGAATACGCCAATGCCGTCGCCGATGGACTCGTCGAGGCCTATGGGAAGTAGAGGCCGGAGGAAATTATATCCCGAGCGAGGCGAAGGGTGTGCTAGGCTCCAATCACTCATGAAAAAGAATTTTCCACTACACCTTCCGGGCAAGGAAGACCTGCGGGTCGTGGAGGCGATCAAACTCGAGCTCACCAAGTATGTAAAGAGGGAGCGGAGAAAGACGTTGCCCCAGGGGGTGGATTTCTGGGATTTCAGCTGCAAGCTCGGGTCCGATAGCGTGGCCGCTACTGCAATTCCGTTGCCTGATATTCCCAAGGCACTCGATGCTATCTCGCTTGGAGAAGCGGCCGAAGTTTATGTGGAGATTCTGGCCGCGCCCGGCTATCGGGTCAAAAAACCCATTCCAGCAGCTTACCAACAGCGCAAGTCGTGAAGATCACCACCGCGGTCTTTCAGTCAAGCTATCCCGATCTGGCCTCGTGCCCGAAATCAGCCCTACCGGAATTTGCACTCATCGGCCGCTCCAATGTAGGAAAATCGTCGCTCATTAACACGCTGACCCGTTCGGAGGGGTTGGCAAAAGTCTCGCAGGTTCCGGGCAAAACACAGCTGATCAACTTTTTCACGATCAACAACACCTGGACTTTGGTGGATCTTCCCGGCTACGGCTTTGCAAAGGTCGGCAAGCAGGAACGAGGGGCCTTCAGCGCCTTTGTTTCAGACTATCTGCAACATCGGTCCAACCTCCTCGGAACATTTGTACTGATCGATTCCCGGCTCACGCCCCAAAATCTGGATCTGGAATTTCTCACCTGGATGGTAGAAAGCGGGTTGGCATTCATCCTCATTTTCACTAAAACAGACAAACTCTCTAAGAGCGCGGTTCAGAAAAATATCGAGGCATTTCTGATCCGTATGCGCGAAATAACTGAAGAGGAGCCTGCCTATGTCCTGAGTTCTACAAAGGAGAGTCAGGCACGCTCGGATATCCTCGATCTGATTGATTCTGCGATCACCGAAAACCGCTGAGTTGTAGAAATCAAAGACCTCTGCATGAAGCTCGAAGATCTTGGCTGGAATTGGGATTTTGCTAAGGAATTCTCCCCATTCCTCGATAAAGGATGGCATCCGGCTCGTCTAATTCGTGATAACAAAATCACCTATGGAGCCTTATTGGGGGATGGTCGTGAGGTGGAAGTCGTGATGGGCGGCAAGGTGTACCACGATGCCGCAACAGATGCGGAACTTCCCGCCGTTGGAGACTGGGTGGCGTTGGAGCTCGGAGATGAGAACAACGAGCATGTCATCCGCGCACGGCTCTCCAGACAAACCTGCTTCTCGCGAAAAATGTCCGGGAAGCGTATGGAAGAGCAGGTGATCGCCGCCAACATCCAGGTTGTGGTCGTAGTCACCGATGCGGGCCCCGATTTCAATCTCCGTCGGATGGAACGGTATCTCGCAATCATTGGCCGCAGCCGGGCAAAAGCGGTGGTCTTGGTCAACAAAGCCGACCTTTTTTCCAACGAGGAGAATCAGACGGCTGCAGAAGCGATCCGGGCACAGAATCCTGAGGCGGAAGTCCATGTCACCAGCCTCAAGAAAAAGAGCACGCTCAATGCGCTCAAATCTTATCTCAAACCGGGCATTTCCATCACCTTCATCGGATCCAGTGGCACGGGAAAATCCTCGGTGATCAATCACCTCCTCGGAGGGGAATATCAGTGGACCGACGAGGTCAACGAAATCACCGGCAAGGGACGGCATACCACGACGGCTCGTGAACTGATGGTGCTGCGAAAAGGCGGGATCATCATCGACAATCCAGGCATCCGTGAAGTCCATATGTGGACAGATGAGACGACCCTCCGCGAGCAGTTTGCCGACGTCGAGGAACTGGCCCGAAACTGCCGCTTCGATGACTGCCGACATGGGCCCCACGCAGGGTGTGCGATTCGTGTGGCAATGACCGAAGGGCGCATGGAGCCCTCTCGACTCGAGGGTTTTCTCAAGCTGGAAGAGGAAATTAAAAAACTCCACCACAGCCGTGAAAAACGCCGGATGACGCTCGAACGAAGGGAACGGCAAAAAACGAACAAACCACGCAAATACGACGCCGCGTGCAACAGAGCCGAGGAAGAGTAGGAATGCAGAAACTCAAGGAGAAATCCGAAGATAGGGAGTCTGGGTTGGAGGAAAGAGGGGAACCTCACAGGCAATCACTCCCGATGGTCATTATGCAACCGATCAATATGTGAGCTCATTCGCAGGATTCTTCCCTGTGGAAAACCCCCGGTATGTCTGTGTCGTGGTGCTGGATCAGGCCGACTTAAAGCCAGAACAGAACTATGGAGGACTCGTGGCAGCTCCCATCTTTGCCGAAATTGCGGGGAAGATCATGGCAAATGAGAAGTAGATTGATCTCCGTGCAATCTGTTCGATGAAAACAATGCTGGATTCCCATTATCTCAAAAAAAGCGCAGGAAGTTTTGATGCTGCGCAAGGCGCGCGAGTGAAGCTGTAGTGTACTACTGCGAACGAGCAGCAACACCGCTCAGCGCAAAAATCCCAAGCCGTCCTATGCTTTTTTCACGAAGCAGGCTTTGAGTCCCACTGCAATCCCATCCACCTTGCAGGAAATTTCATGATCCCCTTCACCCAAGCGAATCGGCTTGGACTTGGAGCCCCCTTTCAGCACGGAGGTACCGCCAAGTTTGAGATCCTTAATAAGTGTCACACAATCGCCATCTGCCAGCACAGTGCCATAGGCATCTTTGACCACACGAGGGCCAATGGGTTGATCCGGCACTTCTTCCTTGGGCCATTCGAAGCCACAGGTGACGCACTCCCATTTTGTGGGGTGTTCGAGCACCTCTTCCATGGTGCATTCGGGACAGGCTATTTTTGACATTAGAGTTTGGACAGGATCGCGTTGAATGTCGGGCTCGGACGAAGGACGGTATTGGCCTTGGCCTCATCCGGCAGGTAGTAGCCGCCAATCTCCGTGGGCTTGCCCTGCACGGCGAGAAGTTCTGTGGTAATCTTTGCTTCATTGGCGGTGAGCGCCTCGGAAATCGGGGTGAAGATGGCTTTCAGTTCTGCATCCTTTGTCTGTGCGGCGAGTGCCTGCGCCCAATAAAGCGCGAGGAAGAAGTGACTGCCGCGGTTGTCGATGGTGCCGAGCTTGCGT
>CAIJRY010000181.1 GCA_903823215.1 uncultured Spartobacteria bacterium | reverse complement strand
GTTTTTGAGGGATCGATAAACGGTGGCGATACCAAGTGATGGAACAAGCCCGGAGGCCAGTCGAAGAATCTCTTCGGGAAGCAGGGGGTGTTGCTCCTGATGAAGAACCGACTCGATGGCCTCTTTCTGCCTTGTTGTTCTGGGAGTGGGTCGTTCTTTTGACATGTTATTTCTATTTCAAGCAGTCAACGATCGTGGAGACATTATGCCGCATCATGCTGTCATAGGTGGAAGCCTCTTTTTCACCCAGTCCGTCCGAATAGAGGGTTCCTCCGATTTTAGCCCTTGTCTCACTGGAAATCTGCTGAAGCGCCCGCGGGTTCTCAATGCTCTCGAAGAAGACTGCTTTCACCCCCTGATTTCGGATGTTTCCGATCAGTTCCTTCACATGAAGGGAGGAGGGTTCTTCATTGGTTGTGACTCCCTTGATGGGATAGATAGTGAATCCGTAGTCATGTGCGAAGTACTGGAGCGCGTCGTGGGAGGTGACGAGTTTGCGCTGGCCGTAAGGTAATTGCGCGACCTTGACGCGAATCCAGCGATCCAGCTCATCAAGGGAGGCAAGATATGTGCAGGCATTCTTTTCGTAGTCCACGGCATTCCGGGGATCGGCCTTTTCAAAGGCGTCCGCCACGATGAGTGCCGCTCTCTTCATGTTGGCCACACTGTGCCACCAATGGGGATCCTCAATTTTTTCACCCTCTTCGTTCATGGTCAGCGATGGGATCTGCTGGCCAACATTCACAAACTTGGAACTTCCCCCCGTCGCCTCCTCCAGTTTGGAGAGGTAGCCCTCGATCCCCTTGCCGGTAAAAAGCACGAGATCCGCCTTTGCAACCCTCCTGACATCATCCGGGGTCGGTTCAAATTCGTGAGGATCGACTCCGGTTTTGATGATGCCCTCCACGCTTATATGACTGCCGCCGATATCACGGGCAAGATCTGTTGTGATCGTGGAAAGGGAAGCAACAGAGAGATCGGCCTGCGCTCTTGCAAGAATAAAGAGGAAGAGGGCGAGTTGAATCGAAGACTTTATAATGATAATGATAGATTGTTATCACAAACAGGGTGTTCATCAAGCTTTCTCTGCTGCAAGGAGGGCGGGTTGAGGAACTGGGTGGATCATAAAAAGATGCGGGATTTCACAGTCAGGCTTCAGGGGGCAGTGAAGACGATGAATTCGGAAGGATTTATTCTCCCAGATGTTCCCGATCGCGATAGGTTCACAATCAAACAATGAATCACTCTTGCCGCATGTTCCTGCTGGCCTGTCTTTTCTCGCTTTTTGTCGGAATTGCTCCTGCGAAGCCAGGAGGTATCTCCGCTCATTTGCAGGCCTCCCTGCCCGAGGTGGATCAGTATTATTCCGGCTGGAAGAAAAGATATCTGAAGCCATCGGTGCTGGTGCCTGGGGATTACAAAATCGCCTTCACTCCCTCCGGAACCACCGTCTCCGAGGCGATGGGTTATGGCATGCTGATCACGGTGATGATGGCTGATGCCGATCCGCAGGCGCGATCCCTCTTTGATGGGCTCAATCGTTTTCGCAAACGCTACCCTTCCAAAATCAATTCTGCCTTCATGGCTTGGAAGATCCCGGCCTCGGAGAAAGGTGTCAGCAATGACTCTGCCACCGATGGTGACATGGATATGGCGATGGCTCTGCTGATGGCCTATCACAGTTGGGGTGAGACGGCATACCTTGCCGAGGCAAAAAAGCTGATCGGAGAAATTGGACACTCTCTGGTTCGCTCCGACGGATCGCTCCGGCTTGGGGATTGGGATACTGACGACTCGAAGAGGGTGATGATTCGCACCTCAGATCTGATGCCGACGCATTTCAGGGCGTTTCGCAAGCTGACGGGTGATGATCTCTGGCCAAAGGTGGAGAAGAGAGGGTATGACATCCTCAACGAACTTCAGCACAGCAATGCTCCCGTCACGGGGCTTGTACCCGATTTCGCGGTTATGAAGAAAGATGTCTGGCACCCTGCCCCTCCGGATGCTCTGGAAGGCCCCCATGATGGTGACTTCAGCTACAATGCCTGCCGGGTGCCGTGGCGTATCGGATGGGCAGGATTAAACCTTCAGGATGACCGGGCAAAGACTGTTTTAAAACCGATCATGATCTGGGCAAAGCGTGCAGTAGGTGATCCCATTGATTTCAAGGCAGGTTACCATTTGGATGGCAAAATGCTCCGGGGCGCCGATTTCGACTCACCAGCGTTCATTTCGCCGACTGGGGTCGCCGCTTTGGCTCTGGATGACAAGGCTTGGAGCGATACCGTATATGCCTATGCTGTTAAGGCGCATGAGGGGTACTATGAGGACAGTGTGAATCTCCTCTCACTGTTGGTAATGGCAGGTAAGGCTGTTTTGCCATAGAACCATACATTCCAATTTTTGGATTGGGACTAAAAGGTTGCTACCTTCAAGGGAACAAAAACAGTAACGCCGTGCTGTGAAAAAATTACAAATCTTTGCGTCAAAAAAATCTATCCGTTTGGATTCTTCCAAGGTACCGCTACTGGCTGTCTCATGAACCTTAAAAAACATTTAGTGCAGATACTGACTATGGTCCTTGGGTTCGGCTGGCTTCATGCCGACCCTGTGACCTCAACTCCCGATCCCTACAATCTGCTCCAACAGAGTCAGATTCTGGGAAACGGCTTTGGCTACCGGAAAAAGGCAGAGGATCGAGGCGTCGTGCTCACTGCGCAATCGACTTCGGATCTGTTCGGTAATACCGCTGGAGGTGCCGCCACCGGAACCACATACTCTGGGGTGATAAGTCTGGGGTTGGCAATCGATCTGCAGAAGGCAGGCGGTTGGGAGGGGGCTTCCTTCAAGAATACCTGGCTCTGGCTTTACGGGACCGATCTCTCTTCCCAGTATGTCGGCAATGCTCTGACCGTTAGCAGTATCGCCGCTAATCCAGCCTTCCGCTGCTACGAGCTCTGGTTTCAGCAGAACCTCTTCCATGATATGCTCTCCCTTCGGGCAGGTCTTCTCGGACTTGATACTGAGTTCATGATTTCGGATGCGGCGACGTTGTTTATCAACAGCACATTCGGGGTGCCTTCCCTTTTCAGTATCAATGTTCCGAATGGAGGACCCACTTATCCGCTTGCGACACCGGGAGTGAGAATTGCCATTCAACCCACTTCCTGGCTGACTTTGCGCAGTGCTCTTGCCCAAGGCAATCCCTTCAGTCAACAACAGAATCCCCGGGGCTTTAACTGGAATTACGGTCCTGCCGGAGGGTTGCTCTCACTCAATGAGGTTACGGCTTCTTGGAACAAGGGAAGTCATGCAAACGGACTTTCAGGAACGGCCAAGGCCGGTTTCTGGTTGCAGACGGGGCAGGATGTCGAATCTTCCTCCGAGTCTTCCGGGGATGATGTTTTTAGCTTCGGCTCTCCGGAGGCCCGCCGATTTGGCAGTGGTTTCTATGGAATCGTCGATCAGCAGCTCTATGCCGTGCCGGCACGGAGTGCCGCTCCCACCACAGATGACAAAAACAAGCAGCCGGTTGACGACGCTTCCTGCGCCTGCCCGGGCAAGGGACTCAATGCTTTTACACGGCTTGGATTCTCTCCCCAGCAGGCCAGTCAGGTTGGATTTTATGCAGACGCAGGGCTTGTCTATACGGGACTGATTCCGACGCGAGATGCTGATAAACTGGGGGTGACTTTCGGTTATGCCCAGATGGGCAGTCAGTATGCCTCTCAGGGAAGTGTCACCGGACTGCCCGGAGTCGGCTATGAAGCTGTGGCCGAGCTTTCCTATGCGATGCAGGTCACGCCCGCGATTGCCATTCAGCCAGATCTTCAGTACATCCTCCATCCGGGTGGTACGCAGCAATATGGTAATGCTGTTGTGATCGGGGTGAGGGCGGTGGTGAATTTTTAACAATGCAGAACACAGAGCTGACAATGGAGGAGCCCCGAGATGCCGAGGCGGTCAGAGAGTTTTTTGACCAATGGTCTGTTTACTGCCGGATCGTGGACAATGACTATCTCTACCACAATTCGGTGAGAGAGAGCTTTGCCGATTGGTTGAACCGGTTTGGTCGGCCGTTTTCCTTTCTGGATCTCGGGTGCGGGGATGCACGATTTAGTTCCGGCCTTCTGCGGGGAAGTACCATCACTTCCTATACTGGCATAGATATCTCACCGGTTGCGCTTGGACTTGCGGAGCAAAACACCCGTGATCTGGGGGTTCCCTGCTCTTTGCAGTGCGGCGATTTCGTCATGAATCTTCCCGCGCTCCCGGGATCCTACGACATCATCTACATCGGACTCTCCCTGCATCATCTGCGGCGTCAGGAAAAAGAATATTTCTTCGGAGAACTGCATGGCAAGTTAGCGCCGGGAGGATCGCTGATTGTCTTTGACCCTGTCCTCACGCCCGGTGAAACCCGTGAAGCCTACATGGGGCGCTGGGTTGATCATGCCGAATTGACATGGAAGGCCCTTACGTCGGAAGAGATCGAGGGAGCGGTGGCCCATGTCACCACCTCGGATTTCCCCGAGGAAGTCTCCACACTGAACCGGATGGCCGTGAAGGCGGAATTTCATCCCTGCAGAATCCTTTTCGAGGATCGAACCGACTTTTACGCACTGATGGAATTCAGGGCTTAGAGCGGTTTAAGTAATTCTATAGCCATTCCGTGCGGCGGCATAGGGCATTTGGCGGTGTCGCACCGCTTGGGCTGTAGGGCAGGACTACAGCCTCATCGCTTACTCCTTGCCAACCGACCCATGGCGCTCGCAAGTTGGTGGCCACACTATTATTTAAAACGCTCTAGAGACTTTTTCAGACTGTCTCTTAAAGCGTGATTCCCAAACTTGAGAGGGTTTTTAGATCGATTCGACCAGTAACGGAGAGAGAGTTTTCCGCCTGAAAATTGGAAACAGCTTGAGCGGTTTCTGGTCCGAAGCAGCCATCGATGTTTCCCCGGTAGTAACCCAGAGAAGCAAGTTTCGACTGGATCTTTGCCAGTGTGTCATTTGTGTGAGCTTGTGAACTCTGGATCTGCCTGACGACACTCTTCCTCTCCACGATCACGGTCTGTGGCGGGTTGTAATAACCGACGGAGGGGGCGGGAGCGTAGTAGACAGGAGCAGGTGCTGCCACGGCATAGGCGATTGGTGCTGCGACTGCCGCCGCTCCCAAACCGAATAGGGACCATCCTAATCCATTCGGAATGCCTGTTCCATACCACCCTCCACGGGAGCATCCTCCCCAACCGTATCCTCCACGGTAAGAGCCGCCACCCCAGCCTCCGCAATATGGGTTGGCACTCAAGGACACCGCACCACTCATGAGGAATGTCCCCGATAACCCAACGATAAGAAAAACGCGTTTCATTCTTACTCTCAAGATGCGCTTGTCTCTGGAATGGTCAAGTGCAGTTGGTGATTTTTTAGGCTTCTTGTCGATGCCAGTACTGACATTTTTGAGCCCTGCCCTACCGGACTTCCTCGTGACCATCCTATACACCCCCCAGTGTATTCTTCATTTTCTCCATCCGATCTTGCGTTGTCCTTCCTCGCCTTTGGCCTTACTAATTTTGAACTACTGAAGGGATCATTGAACTCCAAAGCTACGCCATCATGAGCAAAAGCAGACTCGAAGCATTCAGCGACGGGGTGCTGGCCATCATCATCACGATCATGGTGCTCGATCTGAAGCCGGTTCACGGCCTCAACCTCGGAACGCTGCGTATGGTATTACCGACTTTTTGCAGTTATCTAGTAAGTTTCCTTTTTGTCGCCATCTACTGGTTGAATCACCATCACTTGTTTCAGATGGTGAGGGCGGTTGATACGAGGATTCTCTGGTATAATATGAATCTTCTCTTCTGGCTCTCCCTCTTTCCCTGTGTAACGGCCTCGGTGGGTGAGAATCTTGGCAATCCCCTTGGCATCAGTCTCTATGCTGGCGTGACACTGATCTGCGGAATATCATCCAATCTTCTTCGCCGCGAGGTGGAGAGGCATATCCCCGGGGATCACGATCATCATCAGCATCATCTCCGCAGAAATCGTCGCAGCAGGATCGCGCTCTCCTGCTACTTCGCAGGGGT
>CAIJRY010000180.1 GCA_903823215.1 uncultured Spartobacteria bacterium | reverse complement strand
TAATTCTGACGCATAATGATGGTGATCATGCTGGTGCGCTTTCAGCGATAATCAGAGAGCATAAAAGACGCATTGGTGTCTTTTGGATGCTTATGGACCGCAATCCCTCCAACCTAGTTTTTCAGAAAATATTCCGCATCGCAGAAGAAGCAGCGAAAGAAGGATGTTTTGAAATCAAACGGGTTGATGAAGGGCAAGTCCTATGGACTAGCGAGGATGGAAAAACTGTCCTAAAAATCGTCCACCCAAATTTCATTGAAAATGTCCAAGCGATAAATTCAGGAAAACCCAATGGCTCATCTGGTCTAATTGTATTGGAATCAAACTCTAACTGTCTTTTCGCATGGCCAGGAGATCTTGAGTTAAACAAGGTGGCAGAAAAACTCCAATCCACCCCTCCTTGGGGTTTGTTTGGTCCACATCACGGAGGGCCTTCAGACTACCCCACTAAGGCAGTGCGGAAAAAAGCCGGTAAGGCAGCCGGTGCTTTAAAGCAACTCGTCCGGTGCTCCGTGAATTTGATTAAGCCTCAGCGAAGTTTTATTTCTGTTGGAACGAAAAACCCACACAATCACCCGCGACCGGGTTATCTCAAATTGCTGAAGCAGGCGGGATCCCGAATAGTTTGTTCTCAACTTTCAAGATGTTGCGATCGTCTACACGTGTTAAAAAAAATCCCAGTATTCCAAGGGGCATTGGCGCTTGGACTTCGCCCTTGTAGAACTGGTGTATCTTGCCGAGGCGCTATGCGATTTTATCTAGTAGATGGAGAACTTATTCCGGATGAGTTCGATACCATGCATCAAACTAGAGTAAGGTCATTGCTTCGTCCGCAGTGCTAGCACAGAAAAGAAGAAAGCATAGGACACTCATTTTTCGTGCCGGGATTTAGAACTTTGGAAACCGACTCCAGAATTCACTGCAAAGAAACTCCGGCATACAGTGCAAATCTAACTCCGGAATTCATTGCAAGCCGACACCGAGACTGTCGTGGCGGTTCGATTGCCTCGCCGTCCCCGACGGCCTCGCCCTGCGGGCTGTGCTAAAACACAGGCTACACCGTGCCTCCCGGCACTCGGTGTTCCCTTCACCCGCTCCACTGTTAATCAACGAGTTGCGCAAATAATGGAGAAGTGGAGCAGGGGGGAGCCCCTGTCTCTTTTGGAATGAATCATTGCAGCGTCGAAGGGCCGGGAGCATGATTTAATGCGTGAACTATTTACGCATTTTCCTTCAGGTCTTTGTGGGGATTGGTATTTTGAATGTCTGGCTTATCCGTTCGGGGAAAGCAACCGACTATAGAGGAAGAGATGCCAAGAATCTTCGTGAGGAGTTTGCTGCCTACGGATTGCCCTTTTGGTTTTTTTGTCTGATTGCGGTGCTAAAAATCTCGCTCGCGCTTTCCCTTATTGCCGGTGTGTGGGTTCCAGTTCTTGTGCAACCATCCGCTTTGGGAATGGCAGTACTGATGTTTGGAGCCTTCTCCATGCACCTGAAGGTGAAGGACCCCTTCAGTAAAGCGTGGCCATCGCTTGCCGTCCTTCTGATGAGCCTTCTGATTGTGCTGCTATAATCATCGGAAGCCTTGAAGCAAGAGGTACAGATTAAGTAGCAGATAAAAGAGGGCGGGAAGGGTTTGGAGAAAGCTGTCTTTAATACGAATCCGCACGAGAACCGCCAAAAGCATCATGAGGGTAAGTCCAAAGGAAGCTGCTGAGCCTAATACTGGCTTCCAGAAGCCCAAGATCAGGCCGAGTGACGCAAGTAACTGCAGTGTTCCGACAAGTGTGCGTTTGGAGGCGAATCCATAGCGCTCAAACTCGCGCTTCAGATAGGGAGAAAAAAAACAGGCACTGCCATATCCAAGAAAAGAAACCGAGGAAATGAGGATCAGCAGTAGGTTCAAAAAGAAGGGTTAGATTCTTGCGCGAATTTTGGGGGTGTCAACCCTGCTCCAGCATTTTATGAGGAGCTGTTATCCTTGTTCTTGAGCAGATCCCTGATCTCGGTCAGGAGTTCTTCGCTTTTTGTTGGAGCTGCAGTGGCGGGGGGCTGGGTAAGGCGGAGGGTGGTGATGACTTTGACCAGCGCAAAGACACAGGCACTGACGATGAGAAATTCGATGACGGTATTGACGAAATTGCCGTAGCTGATGATTGCTGCAGAATCAGCCTTGGCCGCCGCGATGGTGGCGTAGTGCTTTCCATTGAGGGGAACAAAGAGGTCGTTGAACTGGATTCCCTTCATGATCATGCCTATCGGAGGCATGATGATGTCATTGACCAATGCTGTGACAATTTTTCCGAAGGCGGCACCGATGATCACACCGACGGCAAGATCGACAACATTTCCCCGGCTGATGAAAGCCTGGAATTCGGTGAAGACCTTGGAGGATTTTTCGACGACGGCCTTGGCGACTTTGGGTTCGGGTATCATGATGCGGTCTAGGAAAAGCAGAAATGAGGCTGATGGCAAGCCGAGTTGTGGCCGATCGATGGTCTTCCCTGAGGCAATCCCTTCCGGATAGAGAGACCGAAGAAAAATCAGTCAATCGGTAAAAGCTCAGTGATTGGAGGCGGGCTGAATCAACTCGATCTCATAACCTTCGGGAGCATCAATGAAGGCGATCACAGTGCCCTTGGAGGTGCGATGGGGCCCATCGCTCAACGGATACCCTTTGGCAGCCGCTTCTCGCGCGAAGGCTTCCAGATCGGTCACAGCAAAGGCAAGGTGGGTCAGATCGAGCCCCACCTGCACGGGTCCGCTGGCATCATACTGGCAGATCTCGATTTCGACATCACCCTCGGGGGCCTTGAAAAAGACAAGCTTCGATCCACGCCCGCTCTCGCTGCGACGCGTCTCCTCAAGTCCCAGGATATCGCGATAAAAGGCGACGGTTTTTTCGAGGTCATGAACACGGTACCGTGTGTGCAGGAATTTTGTAATCATCTGTCCCAAGATGAGCGTGAAATGCTGGCAGCGAAAAGCGGAAAACAATTCCAGGAAAGTTCAGGCTATCTGAGAAAGACGGGAACATCCTTGTCTCCGCACGGGATTTTTCCCAACCTTTCCGGGAAGATGTCATTTCTACAATCCGTTTACACCAAGCTTCGTCGCCATCCCAAGCGGATCGTTTTTCCAGATGGCAATGATCCCCGTGTGATCCGTGCTGCCCGGATGTTCCATGACAGGGGACTGGGGGTCGCTGTGCTCATAGGGAAACGCGAGGAGATTCAAGAAGTGGCGGCCGCCAACGGAGTGTCGCTAGAACGAGTGGCGATTGTCGATCCGGAGACCTCCTCCGAGATGCCCCGCTTTCTGAAGCTTGCGGGCAGCTTGGAACGGTATCGTGGGATGAGTGCAGGAGATTTAAGAAACTCTCTCTGCGTCCCAAATTATTTTGCCTGCATGATGCTCCAGAACGGTCAGGTTGACGGTCTGGTAGGTGGTGTGGGTGCCTACTCGGGATCACTGTTTCGCCCGTTGATCCAGCTGATCAAGCCGCTTCCCCATGCCTCGGTTGTCTCAAGTGCCATGGTGGTTGAGGTGCCAAGGCCTGAGTTTGGGGATGAAGGGGTTCTTTTCTTTGCAGACTGCGGCGTCGTGCCGGAGCCAACTGTTTCCCAGCTCGCCTCGATCGGGGTGCAGACCGGACTACTCGCGCGGCAGGTCTTTGGGCAGCGTCCGCGCATCGCCTTCCTGAGTTTTTCCACACACGGTAGCGCATCGCATCCCTCTGTTTCCAAAATGGCTGCGGCCACCGCACAGGCCCGTCAGCTGGCTCTTCAGATCGGGGGATCCAGTCTTGATGATCTGATGGAAATTGACGGAGAACTTCAGGCGGACACCGCGATCGTGCCGGCAATCGCTAGAATCAAGGAGCCCAACAGCATGGTGGCGGGGCGTGCAAATGTACTCATCTTTCCCGATCTTAACTCCGGCAATATTGCCGCCAAGCTGGTGCATCATCTCTCCGGGGCCAAGGTTTATGGCCAGATAGTTCTCGGGTTGACACGGCCCGCCGCAGAACTTTCCCGCGGCACTCTGAGTGAGGATATCGCCGCTGTCGCCGCAATTATCGGCTTGCAGGCCGTGGAATACCGGAAACTCTACCCCCTTTCCGACGACCCTTCGAATCCGCTGCAGTGAATACGGTCACTCCCCGAATCTTCAACGCCGCCACCGAGCAGAATGCGGGAAAGACAACGGTTGCCCTAGGACTCCATCAGTTGCTAAAGCCCCGATATGGCCGCATCGGGTTCATTAAACCGGTGGGACAGCGGTTCGTGGATGTCGAGGGACAGCGGATCGATGAAGACAGCCTGCTTATCCGCAATACTTATGATACGCAGTTGCCCATTGAAGCGATGAGTCCGATCACGGTGGAGCCTGATTTTACCCGTCGATACATCAACGGGGCCAACCATGAGGCCCTCGTACGCAGAATTTGCAACGCCTTTGACCGGGCCTCTTGGGAAAAGGATTTTACCCTGATTGAGGGAACGGGCCATGCCGGTGTCGGTTCCGTCTTTGGCCTCTCCAATGCACGCATTGCGCGCATCCTGCGATCCAAAGTCATTCTGGTGACGCCGGGCGGGATAGGTCGCCCGATCGATGAGGCGGCGCTCAACAAGGCACTGTTCGATCAAGCCGGTGTGGAGGTGATCGGGGTGGTGATGAACAAGGTGATTCCCTCCAAAATGGAGGAAATAGCAGAGGTATCGCGCACGGGGTTCAAGAAACTTGGACTCGAACTTCTTGCGATGATTCCCAGAGTGGAGATGCTCGCCGTCCCCACCATGGAGCAGGTGAGGGAAGTGCTGCACGGGGAGATGCTTTATGGGAAAGAGAATCTTGGCAGACATGCAGGGCGCGTTGTGATCGGAGCGATGAGCGGGGCCCACGCGGTCGCGCAATTCACACCTGAAACCCTACTGGTGATTCCGGGAGATCGGGAAAACATTCTTTCCATGGCCCTTCAGTCTGCCGACCGATTGGGCGGGGTTATTCTCTCTGACGGGCTCCGTCCTCCGGAAGAAATCACACGCCTCATGGAGAAGGCCTCCCTGCCCGTGATCCTTGCCTCCGGTGACTGCTACCAGATAGCCAACCGCGTGCATTCGATGACGGTGAAGACCCTTCCTTCGGATCATGGAAAAATCTCCCGGATTCAGGAGGAAATAGGCACGGGTCTGGATGTGGATCGGATTCTGAAAAAGCTGGGGCACTGATAGTGCCTCCTCGATTTTCAGGAGATTCTACGGAGTAAAATCCTGCTTGTCTGCAAGCGCGGAGCGTGTCCATGCTCTGGCCCTATGTCCTACACTCTTCCACCGCTTCCCTACGCCTTCGACGCACTCGAGCCACACATCGATGCACGCACGATGGAGATCCATCATGACAAGCATCACGCCGCTTATATCAACAACCTGAATAATGCACTCAAGGATCATCCCGGGCTTGCTGCCAAGCCGGTCAATGAACTCATTGCCGACCTTTCTGCGGTGCCGGAGAATATCCGTACTGCTGTCCGTAACAACGGCGGCGGACATTCCAACCACTCGTTTTTCTGGGAGATCATGGGCCCGGGCAAGGGAGGCGAACCCGTTGGTGCCTTGGCTGAGGTGATCGCCAAAACCTTCGGCAGCTTTGAGGAGTTCAAGGCCAAGTTCGAAGCCGGTGGCGTGGGCCGCTTCGGCAGTGGGTTTGTCTGGCTCATCGTGAATAAACAGGGTGCTCTGGAAATCGTCTCCACCCCAAATCAGGACAGCCCGATCATGGATGGTAATAAGCCGGTCATCGCGAATGATGTCTGGGAGCACGCCTACTATCTCCACTATCAGAACCGCCGTCCGGATTACCTCAAGGCATGGTGGAATGTGGTGAACTGGCATCACGCCGAGCAGAACTATCAGACTGCGTTGAAGTAATCCTTTCTTACACTCTAACAAAAGCCCCGCTCCATTTCAGGCGCGGGGCTTTTTTTTTGCAGGGATGAGGCATTCACGAGATCGCAGATCGAACATCTGAATCCCGAATCACTACTTTTCTCCAACGATGTCCCTTGCGGCCGAGTCGGCAGCCACAAGCTGATCAAGCGTGGGGTGTTCGATAAAGGGAACCTTTTCCATCACCGCTTCAACTTTTTCCCAGATTTCAGGGAAGCTGATTCGCCCTGAAAGGAATGCCTCCACCGCAGACTCGTTGGCTGCATTGAGCACGGCAGGAAGAGTCCCTCCGGCGGTTCCGGCGCGACGAGCCAGATTGATCGCAGGAAAGCAATCCGTGCGGGGAGCTTCAAAATCAAGCCGTCCCAGCGTGGCAAGATCCAGCGGTGCGCATGGGCCGGCAATCCGTTTGGGATAGGTAAGGGCAAACTGAATGGGCAGCGCCATGTCGGTCGTGCTGAGCTGGGCAATGATGGAGCCATCCACAAGTTCCACCATCGAGTGAACGATGCTCTGTGGATGAATCACGACATCGATCTTCTCCATCGGAATACCGAAAAGCCATTTTGCCTCGATCATCTCCAACCCCTTGTTGAAGAGCGTGGCGGAATCGATCGTGATCTTGCGCCCCATCGACCAGGTGGGATGCAGCAGTGCCTGATCCGGCGTGACGGAGGCAAGTTCCACGGCTGATGATTGACGAAAGGGACCACCCGAGCAGGTAAGAATCAGCCGCTTCACCGTGGAAGGATCGCGATTTTCCAGACACTGGAAAATCGCATTGTGCTCGCTATCGACTGGAAGCACGCGGCGATTCATCCGCCGTGCCGTCAAGGTGACCGCCTCGCCCGCCATGACGAGAATCTCTTTGCTGGCGACGGCTATGTCCTTTCCGGCGGTGAGGGCGGATAAGGCGGGCTTGAGTCCCGCCGTGCCCACGATGGCAATCAAGACCAAGTCGGCCTCGGGAAGTGAGGCAAGCCGTTCTAATCCTGCTTCACCATGCGTGATGACGCGATTGGGAAATTCTGCCTGGAGTGCATCGGACGAGGCTTCGTCTCCGGTGCAGAGCGCAGCCGATGGAAACTCACGGGCGAGGTGTTGCAGCGCAATCGTATTGTTCTTTCCTGAGAGCCCGACGATCTCGAGGTGCTCGGGCAGGGCACGCGCCACACGCATGGTGCTCTCACCGATGGAGCCTGTGGCACCAAGAACAACAATCCGCTTTTTCATGGATGGAGCACGAAAAGGTAAAGGAAGTAAAAGAGCGGCAGTGTGAAGAGCAGGCTGTCGATGAGGTCGAGGCCACCGCCAATGCCCGGCAGCGCATGACCCGAATCCTTGGTATGAACGGATCTTTTTAATAACGACTCAGCCAAGTCGCCTGCGATACCGGCGATGCCAAGCAGCAGCGAGAGTTCACAGACGAGGACAGGGGAGAAGGAAGGAAGATGATTTCCAAAAAAGTGAAAGATGCCGAGGCCGACCAGTACCCCCAGTACCAAGGCGCCCGCGATTCCCTCCCAAGTTTTCTTGGGACTGATATTCGGAAAGAAAGGGGTGCGTCCAAAGAGGCTGCCGCAAAGAAAGGCCCCGACATCGGTGAACTTGGTCACGGCAACGACAAAGAGCACGAGATATTGTCCGGTGAGAAACCCATGTTCATCCCGTGGCGTGAGATAGAGCAGTTTTGCCATGAAGAGAAAAAGCCATGGAATGTAGACCACACCGAAGAGGGTGAAAACAATGGCGTCAGCCGTGGTGCGGCTGGGAGAATTACGACCGAATTCCCGGAGAAAAAGGGAAAGAATCAGCAGCGCAAAAACCATTTCCTCAAAAGGAAAAATGGCAAACTGCTGAAACATATCCCTCGATCGAAGCAGCCAGAAGTTCAGTCCGATCAGCAAGAGCGCGGTGGCCATGCCAAATCCCCGGTGATGGGCGATGCCGCCCGATTTGAGCAGGGAAAAATATTCCCAGAGGGCACCCATCGCGGGAAGGGTGATCAACAGGGCAAAGGCGATTTCCGAGCGCAACACATAGGCAACGACGATTGCCAGCCAGAGGATGACCGTGCTAATCGTGCGGGGGAGAAATGAAGAGGGAAGGGAATTCATCCAACGGCTCACAAAGGTAGGAATGCCGTCCAGAAAGAGAAGCCTTTGTTTTAAGGTTGATACCGAACAAAATTTCGGTATGGTCAGGGCACTCCAACAACACTACACATTTACCGCATCATGGCAAAAGACGACACACTCACTCCCGAAAAATCCACCGACAAAGCTTCGGCGGCTCGCGCCAAGAACCTCGACCTTGCCATCCAGCAGATCGCCAAAGACTACGGCGATGGTGCGATCATGCGGCTTGGAGCCGAGGGCTCCAAGGGGATCCAGGTGATTCCAACCGGCAATCTGCTTATCGATCGCGCTCTCGGTGTGGGCGGATTTCCCAAAGGCCGCATCGTGGAGATCTACGGCCCTGAGTCCTCGGGCAAGACTACGCTCACGCTGACGGTTGTGGCGCAAGCTCAGAAGCGCGGCGGTGTCGCCGCGTTTATCGATGTCGAGCATGCGCTTGATCCCACTTATGCACGCAAGTTGGGGGTGAATCTTGAGGAGCTCCTTGTTTCCCAGCCCAGTTCTGGCGAGGAAGCTCTTCGCATCTGCGAGACGCTTGTTCGTTCCAATGCCATTGATGTCGTCGTCCTAGATTCCGTGGCCGCTTTGGTCACCAAATCCGAGCTTGAGGGAGAGATCGGCGATTCCGTTGTTGGCGCCCAGGCCCGCCTGATGAGTGCTGCGATGCGGAAGCTCACTGCATTTATCTCCAAGGCCGACTGCTGCTGTATTTTCACCAACCAGATTCGTGAAAAAATCGGGGTCATGTTTGGCAATCCGGAAACCACGCCGGGAGGCAAGGCCCTCAAATTCTACTCCAGCGTCCGCGTCGATATTCGTCGCATCGGTGCCATCAAGCAGCCCGACGGTACCGTCACCGGCAACCGCACACGCGTGAAAGTCGTCAAGAACAAGGTCGCCCCTCCCTTCACCGAGGCTGAATTCGACATCATGTATAATGAGGGAATCTCCTGCACTGGCTCGTTGCTCGATCTTGCGCTGGAGAAAAACATCATTGAGAAACGCGGTTCGTGGCTCAGCTACAAGGGCAACAATATTGCCCAGGGTCGCGATGCCGCAAAGGAACTCCTCAAGAGCGATGCAGCTCTCTACGCCGAAATCGAGGAAGCTGTGAAATCCGTCATCGAGGCGGAAGCTGCTGCTGCAGCCGAGGGCACAAAGAAGAAACAGCCTCTGCCTGCGGCCCAGCCGTAAAACTGGGCCTGCTCGCGGGTCATGAGCCTCTCCGAAGACCTCTTTGGGTATCAAGTTTCAACTTTCATTCTTTTCTTCGCACTTTCCCCTTCACTAGGAGGAAGAAATTCTGGATAGTTTGCACCGTCTGACCGGCATCCACCGGCGGGAATGACGCTCATGGCCCAATCTACCACCCTTTCCACAAAGTCACCGGAACCAGCGAAGAACCTCACGGAATTGGACGAACTCTTTGGCGGATCCACCTGTCGCTGGGTCAGCTCCCCGACGCACGCCGATTATTCCAAGGATCCGGTCAATGCCTCTCTGACAGCCGGGCAGAAAATAGGATTTCTCCGCGAGATGCTTCGTATCCGCCGATTTGAGCAACAGGCGCTCAAGTACTACAATCAGGGTATCATGGGGGGGTTCCTCCACCTTTGCATCGGTCAGGAGTCGATTGCCGTTGGCACTTCCTCGCTGATGAACGGACATGACGAGATCATCACCGCTTACCGTGATCATGGTCATGCCCTTGCTGTCGGCATGGGGATGGACGAATGCATGGCCGAACTCTTCGGCAAGGGAACGGGCTGCTCCAAGGGCAAGGGTGGTTCGATGCACTTTTTTGCCCCCGATAAGCATTACTGGGGCGGACATGGCATCGTGGGAGGACAGACCCCGCTTGGGCTTGGCTTGGCCTTTGCCCTCAAATACAAAGCTGTCAACGGGTGCGCCGTCTGCTTCCTCGGAGACGGGGCTGTAAATCAGGGGGTCTTCAGCGAGTGTCTCAACATTGCCTCTCTCTGGAGTCTTCCGATCGTTTATGTGATCGAGAACAACGGCTACTCCATGGGCACCAGTCTGGAACGATCCTCCGCGTTTAACGGACCGCTGGCCTACCGTGCGAAGGGCTACGCGATCGAGGCGGAAATTTGTGGCGGCTTTCATCTCTACGAGTTGCGCGCCAAGCTCGGACCAGCTATGGCGAGAGCCCGCGCCGAGTCGAAGCCATCCGTGCTGGAGGTCAACACCTATCGCTACTACGGCCATTCGGTTGCCGATGCAAACGCCAAAAAATACCGTACCCCCGAGGAGATCGATCATTACAAGAAAGAGTTCGATCCGATCACAATCTGGGAAAACCAGCTTCTTAACGAAAATGTGATCACCGAGGAGGAAATCACAAAGCTCGACAAGGAAACCAAGGCCGAAGCCGAAGCAGCAGCCGAGTTCGGGATCAATAGCCCTTGGCCTGCGGAAGAGACCATCTTCGAGGACATCTACTACGAGGTCGATCATCAGACGGAGGCCGGGCAGACCGGACGCCACTTCTTCAGCGAATAGCCTACAGCCAAAACCGCTCACATATTTTCCGTATGCCCGTCATCACTTACCGCCAGGCTCTCAACGATGCGTTCGCAGAGGAACTCACCCGGGATGAAAATGTCTTTCTCATGGGTGAGGAGGTTGCCCAGTACAATGGTGCCTACAAGGTCACCGAAGGACTCTGGGCACGATTCGGATCGAGGCGGGTCATTGACACGCCGATCAGCGAGGCGGCCTTTCTGGGGCTTGGCGTCGGTGCCGCAATGATGGGACTGCGCCCCGTTGTCGAAATGATGTTCTGGAGTTTCGCCTATGTCGGCCTTGATCAGATCATCAACAATGCAGGCTGCATCCGTTATATGTCTGGAGGGCTCATCAATGTCCCCATGGTCATCCGCGGCCCTGCCAACGGAGGCACCAATGTGGGCGCGACCCACTCGCATACGCCGGAGAACTTCCTCGCCAATACACCTGGACTCAAGGTCGTCTGTCCTGCCACTCCTTATGATGCCAAGGGACTCATGATCTCCTCCATCCGTGATAACGACACCGTCTGCTTCATGGAGAATACGCTTCTTTATGGAGAACTCGGCGAAGTGCCGGATGGTTCCTACACCATCCCGCTCGGCGTTGCCGATGTGAAGCGCGAGGGACTTGATGTCTCCATCATCGCCCATGGCCGTGCGGTACTCACCTGCCTTGCAGCAGCCGAGATTCTCGCTGCCGAACATGGTATTGAGGCCGAGGTCGTCGATCTTCGATCCATCCGCCCTCTTGATGAAGAGACCATCCTGAATTCTGTTGCCAAGACCCACCGCGCTGTTCTGGTCGATGAGAACAAGCCCTTCTGCGGCGTCAGCTCTCAGATCGCAGCACTGCTGGCGGAGCATGCCTTTGATGATCTTGACGCCCCTGTCCTGCGCGTCACGGCCCTCGATGCACCGGCCATCTACAGCATGCCTCTTGAGAAGCTTCAACTTCCCGATGCCCAGGCGGTCGTCGCCAAAGTTCTTTCCAGCTTTTAACAACCTTTTTTAACCCTTTACCGCTTACGACAATGCCAGAGATCACGATGCCCAAACTGAGCGACACCATGACGGAGGGAACCCTCCTGCGCTGGTGCAAGAAAAAGGGTGATAAAATCGAAGTCGGAGACATTCTTGCCGAAGTCGAGACAGACAAGGCCACGATGGAAATGGAAGCCTTTGAAGAGGGCATCTTGGCCGACATATTCGTTGAAGAAGGGGGCAAGGTCATCGTCGGCGCGCCGCTGGGAGTTATCCTTGGAGAGGGTGAAAAACTGGGTGATCGTCCCAAGGCCACACCCGCTCCTGCTGCACCTGCCGCCAGCGAGACCGCTGCATCCTCCGCTCGTCCCACCGTCTCCTCGGGCCGTCCTCTAACACCTAGAGCCCGCGCCGCTGCGGCAGCCCAAGCAGGAGTTGTCGCCACACCCGGAGTGCGTGTGAAGTCCTCACCGCTTGCCCGAAAGATTGCCGCTTCGCGGGGCGTTAATCTTGCCACCGTCAAAGGAACGGGTCCCGGCGGTCGCGTCATCGCCTTTGATGTCGAGAATGCACCTGTTGGAGGAGGCGCAAACGCGCCCGTTGTGGGAGGTTCTGTATCTCCTGTTGCCACCATTCTGCCGACACCGATTGCCGGAATGCCCGAGACCAAGATTCCACTCAGCGGGATGCGCCGCGTCATTGCCGAGCGGTTGTTGGCGAGCAAAACCCAGATCCCGCATTTCTACCTCTCCATTGAGATCAATGCAGCCCCAATGATGGCCTTCCGCAAGGAATACAACGAGGCGAATGCAGAAAAGGGTCTCAAGATCACCTTCAACGACATCGCTCTTGCAGCCGTGGCCCGAGCCGCCATGGAGAAGCCCAAAGTTAATGCCTCCTTTGCAGGCGATGGCATCGTCCAGTATGGCAGCGTCAACCTATCGGTTGCCATTGCCGTCGAAGACGGACTCGTCACGCCTGTCATCCGTGATGCCCAGAATCTCTCCCTCGCGGAGATCAGTGCCGCGGTCAAAGATCTGGCTACACGCGCCCGTGACAAGAAACTCAAGCCCGAGGAATACGCCGGAGGGACGATCACCGTCTCCAACCTCGGAGCCTATGGTGTCGAGCAATTCTTTGCCATCGTGAACCCTCCTCAGGCGGCAATCTTAGCCATCGGAGCCATCGTCAAGAAGCCTGTGGTCAACGGTGATGCCATCGAGATCGGCCAGCGGATGACCATTACGATCAGCGGCGATCACCGCGTCGTGGATGGGGCGGTGGCTGCAGAGTATATGGCAGCGTTGCGGAAGCTGCTAGAAGCTCCAGCTCTTCTTTTGTTGTAAGCTTGGTCATTGCCTCGATCGTTCCCGAGCATCTCTGCCTGAAAGGGTGACGCTTCGAATGGCCCTCTCCAGACGGATCATAGACTAACACTCTTCAACAGTATGACTCAAAAATTCCGTGGCTCTTCGTTCGGACCAAAATTCGGAGCCCAAGCTTAAAAATCCGAGATGTCCGCCGCTTGAGGGAGTTTCGAGATGGAGGTGGGGATGGAATTCGGCAATTTCCGTGGGATAGCACTCGGGGCCGAGGAAGGGATCGTTCAGAGCGGTGATCATCAGGGTTGGAACGGTGATCCCGATAAGAGAGGGTTTGCTGCTGGCCCGTGCCCAGTAATCCTCCGCACTGAGGAAGCCATTGAGAGGAGCGGTGTAGGTGCCGTCAAATTCACGAAAGGTGCGCATCCGTTTCAATTTCGCGGTTGGCACCGCACCGGGGAACTCAGTCGCCTTTGCCCGGATTTTGCGGCGGAGGTCGCGCAGGAAGTGATTCATGTAAATACGGTTGGCGGGTTTTTCTAACGCTCGGGCGCTTGAGGCCAGATCACAGGGCACCGAGAAGACCACTGCTCCCGTGATGCGTGGGTTGATCGCGGAGCCGAGATCACCGAGATACTTGAGGGTTAAGTTACCGCCGATACTAAAACCGATGAGGGCAATCTCATGATAGCCGTGCCCCGCATGGTCGATGACCCTCTCCAGATCTTCGCGGGCTCCGCTGTGGTAGGTGCGGAGCAGTCGGTTCGGCTCACCGCTGCACCCGCGCAGGTTCCAGGCAAGAGTGTCCCATCCCAACCGATGGAAGGTGGCGGCCATACCCTGCACGGAGGCATTGACACTGCTTCCTTCCAATCCATGGGTGATAATGAGCAAGCGTTCTGAGCGGGTCGCACGGTTCCAATCAAGATCGAGAAAGTCACCGTCAGGTGTCTCGATCCTCTCCCGTTCCCGAGTAATCGGGGCAACGCGGCGGAAGAGCACCGGAAGGATCGTCTGCAAGTGTCCATTCGCCAATCCCGGAGGTGGTTTGAAAGAAGAGGAGGCGATGAGCGGCATCTGAAGAAATCAGTGAGAGAAGAAAAACTTGATGCCACCAAAGGCACCATTGCTTTGCAAAGGAAGTTTCCATGAAAACCATATACCTGCTGCCCTAGTCAACCATCAGGCACTCTTCCACTCAGGCCAAGTAAGAGGCAATCTGCGGCTGGTCATACCCCGGAGAAGGTGGTATTGCCCAGTGAACTCAATCACCCATGACCTCCTCATTCCTTCCTCGTCCCTTATTTCTGGGAGCTGCGCTGCTCGTCACCTCGATGACACCCGCCTGCGTGCATCATTCCTGCAGTCCGTCAGGAGCTGTGAAATCTGCGGCGATTGCTGGCAACAACGACCCTCGCCGCGCCACGCCGGATGCAGCCTTAGCAGCAATGAAGGTGGGGAATGCCCGTTTTTTGAACGCTGATTCAAAACATCATTCCGATGCCCTTCAGCGCGTGGAGGCAACAGCCAAGAGCCAATATCCATTTGCATCCGTCATCGGCTGTGCCGATAGCCGCACCCCTCCCGAGGTGATTTTCGATGCGGGAATCGGTGAGATCTTTGTCTGCCGCGTGGCGGGTGTGGCTTCCAGCGTGAATGATGAAGCGAGTTTGGAATATGGATCGGCCGTGCTTGGAGTTCCTGCCATTGTGGTGCTGGGTCACACGGGTTGCGGGGCAATGAAAGCGGCGATTGCCAACAAGCCTCTCCCTGGATCACTTCCCCATCTGGTGGCGCAGATCCGTCCCGCAGTCAAGCGGGCTGAACGCATTCAGCCTCATGCTGATGGATCAGCCCTTCTAGACGCTGCAACGCGTGAACAGGTGTACGGGGAGATCCTGCGTCTGGAATCAAGTCCTGTCCTGGGCAAGCTCCTCCATGAAGGAAAACTCAAAATCGTTGGTGCGATCTATCATGTCGGGACGGGGCGTGTGACCTGGCTCTGATTTGTGGCACTTGGATTATTAGAATCGTTCGCGCTGGGATTCCTCTATTTCATCAGCGCGATCCCCGCAGGTGTGGCGGCCCATGTGCCGCTCTGGATGGCTGCGGTTGCTGCATGGGGTGGTTATTCAGCGGGTGGGCTGGTGGTTCTGCTGGCTGGAACTCCTATGCGGGCATGGCTTTTGGCAAAGTTGAAAATTGATCCAAAGCCTGATCCGACCAAGCTTTTCTGGCGGGTCTGGCATCGTTATGGGCTCTGGGGACTCGGGGCGATCGCACCCGTGACGATCGGTCCGCAGGCGACGGCAGCAGTTGCTTTGGCGCTCGGAGAGTCACCACGCCGTATCCAGCTTGCTATCTCGCTGGGTGTCCTGCCGTGGGTGGTCGTCCTGGGAGTCATTACCAGCCTTGGTGCTCATGCGTTGAAATAATACCAATCACAATCAGGATTCAGACCATTCTTCCTGTCATTGGTAGCAGAGCCTGATCATCTAAATTTCTTCTCGCTGGGCGGGGGCAAGTGGCCATGAGAAGGTAATCAGATGCGTGCGCCAAAGAGTTCCGATCGATTTTCCGGATTGGCTCCCTTGATGCAACCGGCTTTCAGGGATCTCTGGATCGCCAATTTTCTTTCCAACCTCGGGACGATCATGCACTCGGCTGCCGCGGCGTGGCTGATGACCACGCTCACAACCTCCCCCTTGCTGATCGGTCTGGTGCAGACGGCGGCAAGTCTGCCTGCTTTCCTCTTTGGCATGGCGGGAGGTGCTCTGACCGATCTTGTGAATCGCCGAAGGCTGCTGGTCTTTGCCCAACTCTGGATGATGGCCATGGCTGCGCTCATGGCCGTGATGGCCTGGAACGGTCATCTGCGACCGTGGCAATTGCTCACGCTGCTCCTGCTGCTGGGCATGGGATCGGCAGTTCATCTCCCGGGATGGCAGACTCTTTTGCAGGATCTGGTGACTCGGGACAAGATGGCCGCCGCCGTTTCTCTCAATAGTATCAGCTTCAATCTTGCCCGATCCGTCGGTCCTGCCATAGGCGGTTTTCTGGTGGCAAGTGTCGGTGCAGCAGCAGTCTTTGCGATGAATGCCGTTTCCTTTTTTGCCGTCTTGGCAGGGCTCTGGCGCGTGCCGGCACATCTAGTTCCCACCCCCGAAAAAAAAGCGACGCCTAAAGCAGTCATGATATCACTCGGTGAGGGATGGCGATTTCTGCGCGGCTCTCCGCTGATCTGTGGGATACTCCTTCGATGCGCATTTTTCATGCTCACTGGATCGGGGGTCTGGGCGCTGCTTCCCGTGATTGCAAGGGATCATCTTGGCACAGGGGCCTCCGGCTATGGATTGCTCCTGAGTTCATTCGGCATCGGCTCCACCATCGGAGCCCTATTTATTCCACTGATTCGCGGGCGGTTTCCAATTGATAGAACCGTGGCTGTGGCACTCCTGATTTTTGCCTCCTGCGTGGTTGTCGTGGGGCAGGGACGGAGCACCGTTCTCGTTGCCTCCGCCATGTTCGTTGCCGGACTTTCATGGATCGTGGTGGCCGTAAATCACAATGTCTCGGTGCAGGCGTGCTCACCGGATTGGGTGCGGGGCAGAACGATCTCCTTTTACCTCCTGACATTTCAGGGATCGCTTGCGATTGGAAGCTGGATCTCGGGATGGGTGGCCGATCAGATCGGCGTGGGTGCAAGCGTCACCCTAAGCGGTATTTTCTGCGGTTGCGGGGTGTTTCTGATCCGCAGATTTCCCCTTGTGAAGCCAGTGACATCAGATCCCGTCGCCTAGCGATTATCTCCCAACGACCGGTTTTTCCTATGCCCGTTTAATCTGGTTTTTTTCGTCAAGCACGATGACCGACGGCTTGTGCCGCCTGGCCTCGTCTGCATCAACCCAAGCATACGACATGATCGTGAGGCGGTCGCCAATTTTACCCAGGTGAGCGGTGGCGCCGTTGAGTTCAATCACTCCGGAGCCATGCGGTCCATAGATCACATAGGTCTCGAAGCGTTCCCCGTTTCCCATATTGCCCACAAGAATTTTTTCGTAAGGAAGGAGTCCGACGCGTTCGGCAAGATCGGAGGCTATAGTGAGACTTCCTTCGTAATCCACTGAGGCGCCGGTCACCACGGCGCGATGGATTTTGGATTTGAGCAGGCAGATGGTCATCGAACAGCCCCTTTTCCTAATGAGGAAAGAGCAAACCCGCCAGTTTTTTTACCGATAAAAGAATCAGACGGTCACTGCCTCAGCGGGGAATTCCTCGGAATCCAGAGCGGGCGCGGGGTTCGGATCAGCTTCATGCGGCGGCTGATCAGGCGTATCGGCGATGGCAAGGGTGCGCAAAATCTCACCTGTTTCAGAAAACTGAAGGAGTTTCAGCTGTCCGTCCATTTCCTCTACCAAGGCGGTACGGCTCTCAACCCAGTCGCCGGTGTTGTAATAATCGAGGCCCTTGATTTTGCGGATTGCCGCGGTGTGAATGTGCCCGCAGATGATGCCCTGCGCCCCTTCGTCGGAAGCAAATCGAACCATCGACTCTTCAAAGCTGCCGATGAAATTCACCACATTTTTCACGCTGCTCTTCACATAGGCACTGAGTGACCAGTGACCATGCCCCAAGAGACGGCGGCAGAAGTTGACGGGCGTGTTGAGATGCAGCAACAGCTGGTAGCCGATGTCGCCCACATGGGCCAGCCATCCCATATTCTGGACCACGGTGTCGAGTTCGTGGCCGTGAACCACCAGAAGGCGGGTGCCGTTTAGAGTGGTGTGGATGGCGCGGGATTGGATATGCACATTTGCATAAGTGCCGGTGAAATCGGTGATGCGCTCGTCGTGATTGCCGGGGATGTAAATGATTGTTGAGCCCTTGCGTCCCTTGCGAAGAATTTTCTGAATAACATCACTATGGGCCTGCTTCCAGAAAACCCCTCGTTTCATCGCCCAGATGTCGATGAGGTCTCCGACCACATAGAGAGTGTCACAATCAAAAAACTTCAAAAAGCCAAGCAAAGCCTCCGCCTGACTGCCCCGCGTGCCGAGATGCACATCGGAGATCCATACGCTCCTGTAGTGGTGTGTGGCTACATCATGCACAAGATCATGTGTAAACAGGTTTTTTCCTGCAAACCAACACTTGGATTGTGACAATTTCGTCATAATCCAAATGCCGTGGAGAGGGTTGATTCCTCAGCTACTCCGTGTCACGATTTTACGATGTCCGGCAGCCTTTCGATTCCCGAACCAGAAACCCTCTTTTCCGAGAAGTTGCTCTGGTATTGTGTGAGGGCAAAGCCCAAACAGGAGGGAATCGCTACCCGCTTACTGCGGCACGAACTGGGGCTGGAAGTTTTCTGCCCCAAGATCCGATTCAAGAGGGCTCGATCGACCGGAGTCGCCTGGGTACAGGAAGCGATGTTTCCGGGCTATCTCTTTGCGCGGTTTGTCTATCCCCAACTTTATAGGCATATTGCCGCGATCAGTGGCGTGGCAAAGACGCTCAGTTTCGGTGGCAGACCCTGCGTGCTCGACGAGTCCATCATAGCCGACCTTAGATTGCATGTGGCTGACGGAGAGATCGTGGAGATAGCTTCCGAAATCAGGGAAGGCGAGGAGGTCAAGGTGATCGAGGGGCCATTTCTTGGGGTGCGTGCACTGGTTACGCGCATCCTGCCGGCGCGTGATCGGGTCGCAATTCTTCTCAGCCTGCTCGGTCAGGATCGGGAGGTGGAGGTGTCCGCCGAGTCACTGCTACCGGATATCCGTCATCCGTTGGCGGATTAAATTCACCCCTCTTCTTTCGATCTAAGAATCTCGACATCGTTTGCTCCCTCCCCACATTCTTTCCGCATGAAAATTCTCGTGATTGGTTCCGGCGGCCGTGAGCATGCCATTCTCTGGAAGCTCTCCCAAAGTCCTCGTGTGACGCAGCTTCTCTGCGCTCCCGGGAATGCCGGGACGCAGCAGATCGCCACGAATCACCCGGTTGCCGCCTCCGATCTGCCAGCCCTGTTGGCGCTCGCAAAATCGGAGGCTGTCGATCTCACCATCGTCGGTCCGGACGATCCGCTGGCGGAGGGCATCGTCGATCTTTTCCAGAGCGAGGGTCTGCGGATTTTTGGCCCGCGTGCCGCCGCCGCGCGTTTGGAATCCTCAAAGTCGTTTGCCAAGGGATTCATGGATCGCCACGGGATCCCGACTGCGGCATCCTCGACCTTCAGCGAGCTGGAGGATGCCTTGGTTCATTGTCGCACCGCTTCCTATCCGCTGGTCGTCAAAGCTGATGGTCTGGCACTCGGCAAGGGAGTCGTGATTGCCCAGAATCAGACGGAAGCAGAGACAGTCATTCAACAGATGATGGTGGATAAAATTTTTGGTGATGCGGGGGCGACTGTTGTGGTCGAGGATTTTCTCACGGGACCGGAGTGTTCACTGCATGCATTGGTCGATGGAGCGAAATATTTACTCTTTCCCGATGCCCGGGATCACAAGCGCGCGCTTGATGGCGATCTGGGGCCCAACACCGGCGGGATGGGAACTATCAGTCCCTCACGCGTGTTGGATGCCGCGATGCAGGAGCGGGTGCGCAACGAGATTTTGGAACCGTTTGTGGCAGGTCTCAAGGTGGATGGGTTGCAGTTTCAGGGAATGCTCTTTCCAGGGCTGATGATCACACCGCAGGGGCCGAAGGTGCTGGAGTTTAACTGCCGGTTTGGCGATCCAGAGACGCAGGTGCTGATGCGTCGTTTGAAGAGCGATCTGCTGGATCTCATCGAAGCAACCATCGATGGCAGGCTCTCCGAGGTGCATCCCATCTGGGACGATCGTACCGCAGTCTGTATCGTGCTGGCTTCAGGTGGCTATCCCGGCCTTATCGAGAAGGGAAAGGTCATCAGTGGCCTTGAAAGTGTCGGGACTGATCCCGATGTGGAGGTCTTCCACGCGGGGACTGCATGGAAAGAGGGAAAATTCGTGACCAATGGGGGACGCGTGCTTGGTATCACCGCCCTTGGCTCAACGCTCGAAGAGGCCCGGATCAAGGCCTACGCCGTTGCAGATCAAATCAACTTTGAGGGCAAGCAGCTCCGACGCGATATCGGGGCGTAGTCCGTTCGTCCGGTAACCCCCCTCGGGAAGTTGATGCAACAGGGGGGGAGATTCTCTATCCATGGCTTAGAGCGTTTTAACTAATAGTGTGGCCATCAACTTGCGAGTGCCATGGGGTCGGTTGGCAAGGAGCAATCGATGAGGCTGTAGTCCTGCTGTGCTCTGCAGCCCGAGCAATGCGACACCGCTAAAGCCCTATACCGCCGCAAGGAATGGTGCTTCTACCAATCACCATGAGAAATGGTATTAAAGCGTTCTGATCACACAAAGACACAAAGGCTCCCAGGCAAAAAGCCGGAGAGCCTTGTGTGTGAATGAAGGCACCGAGTATCCGGTGCGCGAGTAAAAACCTGCGAGAGGTTTTGCGTCAGAAGGCCGGGCCCTCTTACGACTTGTAACGAAGGCGCTTCTTATGCCGGTTGAGCTTCATGCGCTTGCGGCGCTTGTGCTTGGCAATTTTGGCTTTGCGTTTCTTTTTAATTGATCCCATCGGAGCTGTGTTCGTGCGGTGCTGGACTACTTGCGTAGAAAGCTTGGTTTGTGTTTTTAGTAGACGACCTTGTTAAGGGGGTACTCGATAATGCCTTCGGCTCCGAGTGACTTTAGTTGCGGTATGATCTCCCGGACGATTTTCTCGTCGATGACAGTTTCCACAGCCACCCAGTCGTTTTGGGCCAGAGGCGAAACTGTAGGATTGCGGAGAGCTGGCAACGCCTCAAGAAGATTCTGCAACTTTGTCCGCGGAAGATTCATTTTGAGTCCGACCTTGTCACGTGCGGTCAGTGCTCCAACCAGCAGCAGGGAAATTCGTTCCATCTTTTCCCTTTTCCACTGATCGGCATGGGCTGCCTTCCCGGCTACAAAGACAGGATATGATTCAATGATGGTTTCCAGAATGCGAAGCTTGTTGGCCCGAAGGGAGGAACCCGTCTCGGTGATGTCCACGATGGCATCGACCAGATCAGGCACCTTGACTTCAGTGGCACCCCAGGAGAATTCCAGCTCGGCTTTCACTCCCTTGCTCTCGAAGTAGCGGCGGGTGAGTCCCACGGCCTCGGTGGCGATACGCTTTCCTTCGAGATCCTTGACCGATTTGTAGGGCGAGTCCTCAGGCACGGCGATGACCCAGCGGGTCGGATTGGCCGTTGCCTTGCTGTAGGGAAGTTCGGCAAGCACCTCGACTTGGGAGCCATTTTCCTCAACCCAATCACGTCCCGTGATGCCGCAATCCAGAAATCCACCCTCGACATATCGGCTGATTTCCTGAGCGCGCAACAGGCGGAAGCGCAGCTCGGGATCGTCCACGGTGGGACGATAGGAACGGCTGGTGCCGGAGATGGAGTAGCCTGCCCGTTGGAAGAGCGATAGTGTCGCCTCCATTAGGCTTCCGGAGGGAAGGCCAAAGGTGAGAATGTTATCCGCCATAAAGTAATCTTGGGGGGCGGACTATAGGCCCTACACCCCCCTTCTGAACAAGTTAAAAACGATCAACGAGATTAATTGGAAGATATTTTCTCTGATCATTGATTGCTCCAGACCATGAAAATCCGTTGTGCAGATGGCCTGCTTTATGCTTGAGATGCTCGTTGCCGGACGGGACTTTCTGCGAGGCTGCCACTTGCCGAACCAACCTCTCCATGCCGATTGTTCCACCTGAATCACGCCACGGGATGCTTCTCTGGAAGAGCATTCCGTATCGGGATATCTTGCGTCAACGGGGCTGGATCCTTGCTTTTACCCTGATTGCCTTGCTGAGGATTTATTTCTGTGCTCAGGCCCCCATAGAAACGAGTGATCTCTACCGTCATCTTGGCTTCACTTCTCATTTTCTGGAGTTTCCAAGAACATTTTATTGGTTGGTGCCGACGGACTTTCCCGATGAATTCTGGTCTGATTTCTGGAGTGATCAGGGCTACATTTATCCGCCGCTTGCGCTCCTGTTTTTCTCCTTTTTCGGCACGCTTGGCATCGGCCTCTTCTGGGTGAAGATAGTTCTCTCGCTCTGCGATCTTGTCTCGGCATTGTTGATCGGGAGGGTTGTTTCCAAGTGGGCTGCACTGCTGGTTTTCTCGGCACCGATTAGCGTTTGGTACACCTCGCACGAGGGGCAGTACGAGAGTCTGCTCACGCTCTTGATGGTACTCTCGATTTTCTGCGCGAGAAGCGGGCGTTGGCGACTGGCTGGTGTGGCCTTCATGCTTGCGTTGCAGGCCAAGCAACTCGGTATTCTGATCGCCCCCTATCTCCTCTTTGAAATTTGGCATCGCACCCGCCCAAGACAACTGCGCGCAGCCAGAGGATTTATGATCGGCTTCTGCACAGCCTTCATACCCTTTCTTCCGTTTTATTGGTGGAGGCCCGATCTCTGGCTTCTTCCACTTCAGAATCAGGAGAATTTGCTTAATCCTTACTACTGGCCTGTCTTCTGTAGTGATCTCTCGATGGCCCACTTCGATGAATGCTCCAATTTTCGCGTCCTCTGGGATTTTGCCGCGAGTTTCACGCCGATTGCCCTGCTGGGCCTCTTTCTGGCTCGAGGTCATTTTCTGCGGAAGCTTCCACAGGCCCTGCCCACGCTCGGATTCTGGGTGATGATCAAGAGCGTCGCCTGGGTCATGAATTGGTACATGATCATCTTGCCAGGCTGTTCGTTCGCTCTCTGGCGTTATCGCCGTTGCCTGACGGCACTGCTCGTGATCTACTGGCTTCAATGTGGCCAGCAGGTGGCCAGCATCATCGGCGATATCAGGATTGAGGAGCCGGCTACCATCGCTCGTTTTAAAGAATGCATCTGGTTGGCCAATTATCAGTCAGCGGTTCCCTTGGATAGCGAGATGGAGAAATGAGGTTTTCCCTTGGTTAAGGAAACACTGTTTAATCAGTATCTCCTTAAGGACATGGATCGGATTCGTTCCTACAACGGCGTGCCTGGCGCATTTTCACCACCAAGAGGATTACGCCGTAGGTGATCAGGGATGCAGGGATTGCAAAGATTACCCCCCCCAGCAGGAGAGGCAGACCGATATCAAAGAGGTTGTCCCACTGGAGGAGTTCGGAAATTTTAAAATCATTCTTTGTGAGCCGTGGTGGGAGATGATGAGGATGACTCAGGATCCAGAAGCCAATCTGAAACTGGCAACGCAGGATCAGCGGCCAGATCGGCAGCAGGATGTCGTGCAGGGATACTCCGATAACCGAGGCGATGACGCTGCATCGTGTCAGCAGGGAAACTCCCATGGCACCCAGCGTTTTGAGGCCGAAGACCGGCAGAAATCCAAAGAAAACACCGATGGCTGTCCCTCCAGCGATAGCATGCGGAGCATCGCGCGCATCAAGCAACTCGTGAAAGCGGGTCACCCAGTGACGGATAAAATTACGGATCATAAGAATGATGGACCATCCCAGATTTTGCAGATCAGCTCCTGCCGGTCGTATTCTTCCGGTTTTTCTTTCCGAGAAGATGATCGGGATTCAGTGCCTGAAGTGCGGGCAGGATGAAGAGGCCATCTTTGCGGATCAGCTTGTCATCAAACCAGACCTCGCCACCGCCGTAATCCTTGCGCTGGATGCAGACCATATCCCAGTGGATCGCGCTCTTGTTGCCGTTGCCCGCAACCTCGTAAGCCTGTCCGGGGGTGAAATGGAACGAGCCTGCGATCTTCTCGTCGAAGAGAATGTCGCGCATCGGATGAAGGATGTGCGGGTTGAACCCCAGTGAGAACTCCCCGATGAACCGCGCTCCAACATCCGTGTCGAGAATCTCATTGAGTTCCTTGGTATGATTGGCGGTTGCTTTCACGATACGGCCCTTGGAAAATTCGAGAAAGACCTGATCGAAGGCGATGCCGCGATTGAGTGTCGGAGCATTAAAGGAGATATGCCCCTCGACGGAATCCTTGACCGGGCAGGAGAAGACCTCTCCGTCCGGGATATTGTGCTCGCCGCCGCAGACCACCGAACCGATGCCCTTGATGCTGAATCGCAGATCGGTGCCGGGGCCCTTGAGATGAACCTTGTCAGTTCGATCCATGAGGGCTTTGAGAGCCTTCATGCCAGGGATCATCCGAGCGTAATCGAGTGTGCATACCCTGAAGAAAAACTCTGCAAATGCTTCCGTGCTCATTTGTGCCTGCTGCGCCATCGAGGGGGTGGGCCAGCGAAGGACAACCCAGCGGGTTTTGTTGATTCGATAGTCAAGTGCCGGACGAAGCTTGGAGGAGAGCAACGAAGCTTTCTCCTGCGGCACATCGGCGGTCTCTGAGATGTTGTGCGAACCCCGGACAGCGATGTAAGCCTGCATTTTCTTAAGGCGGGCAAGATCAATGGCAGCCATCGTTTCAGCCTGCGGCCCAGTGATGCCGAGCATCAGCTCGCGGCTGACCCGGTTATTCTGGAGCGTGACAAACGGCTCCGCTTTGGCGGCGCGGACGGCCCGGATCAGGGCGATGACAAAATCTTCCGGCGTCTCCGAGACATCGATGAGGACTCTGTCTCCGCTTTTTAACTTTGTGGAGTGGGAGACTAGGATGCGGGCCAGGGAATCAAAACGGGGGTCGGACATGGGGAAGTAGGAAGCAGGGGATTACGATGAAAGAATTTAGGGATGCGATGTCGAGGCTTTCAATTTTGCAAGATACTTGGCGGGGTTTTCGTTGAAGGAGGCATCGCAGTCATGGCAGCAGAATCGGATCTCCGTCCCTTTGTAGTTGATGCTGACCGGACTGCCCATGGCGCCAAGCTTATCGCCGGAGACCACGCAGGTGGTGAGTGGATATGGCGAGGGGTTGGGGTCGGCTGCAAAGACCGCTGTATTTAAGAGGAGGACGGCAATGAGTGGAAAAAATCTCATGGCGGGCAATCTACGCACGGATTCAGCGAGATGCCAGATATTGCATCAGAATTTCTCGACACATGCAGGCCGTTGTGAATATTTGTCAACGCAATGTTTGCAGCTCATCCCTATTTCAAACGATTTGGGTATGCGCTGATTGCATGGGCTCTTTTCCTTACAGCAGGTGGTCATTACGCCCTGCTCCAGACCGTCGCCTGGACCACGATGGTCAATGATTTTTCCCGCACGGGTTCCCTGAGTATGGCCGTTGAGAAAACCTTCGATGGTCGGCATCCCTGCCCATTGTGCAAAAAGATTGCCAAAGCCCGCTCCGCTGAAGGAAAGGCTCCCGCCGCGGTGAAATCGGAGAAAAAAGCAGAAGGTTTTTTTGCCCAATCCGCTTCCTCAATTCCCTTGCCAGTCTGCCGTCCGCTTGTCTATGCGGCGGCTCCATTAGTCGAGATACCGGAGCGTTCTGACGCTCCGCCGGTGCCGGTGCCCAGAGACTTGTTGGTCTAATCGCCGTATTGGCGTCTCCGTGGCTTGATCGAGCCACGTCTATGAGCACGCCGTTGACACCTAAACTGGGGTATCGGTTCCACGCAGATCGTGGTGACCGCTTCTCTACGCAAATTCCACTCTGATCCCGTGGATTTGCAGCATCCGAAAAAAGAATGTCTCAAAAAAATCAGTACAATATCTCGGCCTTCACTCTCATCGAGTTGTTGGTGGTAGTGGCCATAGTAGCCGTGCTATTTGCGATGGTCATCCCGTCGCTCAAGGCAGCCTATGCCGATTCACTCAGTGCCAAGTGCGCCAGTAATATGGGCCAACTAGGCAAGGCCTGCCTTCTTTATTCGCAAGATAATGAAGGATGCCTTCCCAAAAGCAGTTGCGATGATCCCAATAACTGTTGGACAAACTCCTTGCAGCCCTATGCCAATGGAACGGTGGTCTTCCGTTGTCCCGCAGATGCAGTGACCGGAAGAAGGAGAACCTATGTGATCAATGATTATCTGACTTCGATGCCCTGCGACGCAGTCACGGGAGTCATGAATCAGGCACATCTTGTCTGCGTTGAAAAGCCGAGTCAGACAGTCTTCATCATGGAGCTGTCGAATACTTACGGGACCAACACGCCGCCGGATCATCTGCATTTGGCCCAGTATTACGGAGGGGAAATACCCCTCTCCGAATTCAAATCAGAAGTGGGGGTGGAACGGCATTTTGGAAAGGCAAACTACCTCTTTGCCGATGCTCATGTCGAATCGATCAGCTGGAAGGATGCACAAACCATGATCAATGCCAACGGCAGCCGATTTATTAACCCGCTGCCGACCGAATAAAACCCAAAACATCAACAAACAAAAAAACTTAAACAACATTAACCATGAAACCTTACAAATACCTTATCGCACTTCTCTGCTTGGCTGCAGCGGCTACTGCCTCAGCACACATCAGCTACACTGGCCGGAATTTCGGTTCCTTCACAGGCAGCGGTCTTGAAACCCTGACACTTGGCTCAAACGCCGTGACCGGCGACTACGGCTGGGCCAGCGGCACCGATGCCAATCTTGGTGACACGCACAAGCTCCGAGCCTACACCTTCACTCTGCAGAATGCGGCGATCGTTTCGCTTACTTTCCAGGGATACACCTACGGCTCAGTCACCAATGCGCTGGCATTGCCTGCCTTCTCCCTCTATAGCGGCTTGGCTCACGTGGCCCCTGCCGCTTTGGATCACGATGTCAGTGCGATCAGCACGGCTTACAACAACGCCATCCTTGGGACGACCAATTGGGACGGAAGCTTCGACGCGCTGGGCAATTGGAAGATCGGCAGCGATGGCGGCTCCACGTTCGCCGATCTATCCTCCTTCACCTACATTGGTAATGCAGCTGACGGGACATCAGCGAATTATGGAAGCAGTCCTGCAACAAGCGGCTATGCCCTTGATGCGAGCAACAATGTGGTCTCCTTCGCCACCGACACCATTCACGGGGATGGTTTGGCTGACGGGGTCGTAAGTGGTACTTGGACACTGTCGGCGGGAACCTACTCGGTCTTCGTTGGTGGAGGACAATATTTTGGGACCAACAATGCCGGGGCCAATACCACCTCAACATACGGGGTTCAGGGAAGCATCAGTGTTTCATCGGTTCCTGAGCCCTCCACATGGGCACTGCTCGGTCTTTCCGTCGTGATCACAGGGCTTCTCGTACGTAGAAAGGCCGGAAATTCCTAAAAGAATTTCGAATGTACATACCCGTGAAATCTGTGAAAGCAAACCTTCGGCAGATGCTTGTTTTGGTGGTCGCGTTCATCGCGACCACCTTTACTGCCTCCGCTCACATCTATTACACCGGAAGGGATTTCGGTTCTTTGACTGCCAGCAGCGTTACATCGACTAATGCCATCCTTAGTAATTCGGTGACAGGCAACTACGGCTGGGCGAGCGGTACGGATTCGAATCTCGGTGACAGCCACAAACTGACAGCGTTCAAATTCACCTTGCTAAATACGGGCCTTGTGACCTTTCAAGTCCAAGGCATTGCCTTCAAAAAAGGCATCCTTAACATCGGTGCTCTGGCGACGCCGGGCTTTTCGATCTACCAAGGATTGGCTCATCTGCCGCCGCTGCAGGCGGATCATGATTTCAGTGCCGTGAGCAGTGCCTACAATGACGCCACCTACGGTGCGGGAAACTGGGAGGGAAGCTTCGATGCTCTGGGCAATTGGAAGATCGGCAGTGATGACGGCTCCACGTTCGCCGATCTCGCCTCCTTTACCTATATCGGGAATGCTGCGGATGGAACATCAGCCAACTATGGCAGCAGCCCGGCCACAACCGGCTATGCGCTTGATGCGAGCAACAATGTGGTCTCCTTCGCCAACGACACCATCCACGGTGACGGTAATGCCGATGGCACGCTACAAGCATCCTTTTTGCTCGGTCCGGGTGATTACTCAATCTTTGTCGGTGGCGCCCAGTATTTCGGGACAAATAACGCCGGGGCTGATGCATCAGGCTCTTACGGTTTTAATGCCACCCTGCTCGTAAGCGCAGTGCCCGAGCCCTCAACGGTGGCATTGCTCGTCTGCGCTGCTTCCATACTGACTTTCCTTGGAATCCGCCGTGCGCGACACCATCACTCTGATCAACGGAGAGCCAGCGGATCATAAGATGGCTGGGTGGTGCGCTGCTTACAGCAGGGCCTTCAATTCCCCGCGGAGCTGTTCCCGGGCATGGCTGATCCGTCGTTCCACGGCCTTCACCGAGCATCCCGCAATCATTGCAATCTCTGCATGGGAGAGAGCCTCATATTCGCTCAGGATCAGGGCCTCACGCAGGTCAGAGGGAAGGGATGCGATGGCAGACCGAATGGCTGTCGTGCGTTCTGCTGTCTCAGCGGACAGACTTGGATCACCAAGTGATGCCGGATCGCCCACCTCTTCGAGGGGGAGTGTGGGGTGGCGGGATTGCCAGCGGAGGTGATTTCGAGCCAGATTGGCGGCGATGCCAAAAATCCATGAGGAGAAGCAGTTGGGAGAAGTTGTCGGACGGAACCGAGTGCGGCCCTGATAGAGACGCACAAAGGTTTCCTGGGCCAGATCAATGGCGGCGGTTTCACTGCCCGTGAAGCGGACAAGATAGGAGATCAGGCGACTCTTCCAACGCTCCATGATCCCGGTCAGAGCACGATCCTCGCCCGAGGCGAGACGGCTCATCGCCGTCAGATCGATATTTTCCGAGGCCGTGGCATTTTCAGACATCAGCGCCGTTGAGATCCGCAGGACTCGATGACCAGAGGAAGAACCTTCAACAAATAGGCGCGCCGTTTTTCCGGAGGTAGCTCGGCAGCCACGGCATAGAAATGCTCCAACATGGCAAGCCGGGTTTCGGTGCGGATACGGTCCGTTTCCGCCACCGCGGTACGAATCTCCGGCGTCACGCTGCCAGAGCCAAGGGTCAGTTGCTCCAGTCGTGCGTTGGCTTCGCACATCTGATCACAGAAGGGGCCGCATCGGGAGCCGTATTCTTTTTGAAGCAGCTTCATCCTCTCAGCCTGCTCCGGTTTCAGGCCATACTCATGACAGAGCCACTCCGAAGGGGCACAACGAAGGAAATATGCGGCGACCTGTTCGGCGGCAAAGCCGATAAGGATGATGCCAAGAAGGATGAGAACTCCCCGTTTCATCCGGGTGTCACCTGTTATGACTGTGAAAACCGTAGGGGTTCAGGGACTGGAGATAGTGTTCCTCCTGAGACGATCGGGCCTGGATTCCACCCAGGAAGACCCCCGCAAAAATGGCGAGCATGGCGGCTGAAACGGCGATCCGGGGGCGGGCGAACAGCTGAATCCATGAAAGGAGAGCCTGGATGCCGGTTCCTTTGCCAGACTCCATCGCCTCGATGCGTGTCCAGACACCACGGTTGAAATCACCGGGAAAGGGAGACTCCGGTTGCCAGCTCTGGAGCAGATGGGAGAGATCGTCGGATGGGTTCATGGTTGGAATGGATAGGGAAATGTTAACCCAATCAGGTGGCGGGAGCAGGTTTTTCTTTTACTGCTCCCGCTATGCTGAGGGGATTACTTGCAGCAGCTGGATTTGCAGCAATCGGCACATTTGCCGTCCGCGCATTTCTTGCAGGAGCTACAAGATGTCTTGCAGCAGCTCTTGCAGGCGTCGGAGGCCGAGACGGTCGCGATACCGAATCCGGCAACGAGAGCAAACAGAGCTCCTGCTTTGAGCAGGGTGGATAGTGATTTCATGAGATGTGTTTCCTTTTTTGAAGCGGACGGGATTATCCGCCTCATGGAGTGATTCACCACAAACGGACGAATCCCCCCAAAAAAATTCAGAAAAAATGAAAATAGAAATCTGAAGGATCTTCCTATCACAGTCGATCTCGACCCGATCACCCGTCTTATCAAGGGAGAATAATCCAGCCCCAACAACCCTGTTTTTCCAATCCTGTTTGCAACTAACCTCAATTACTCCTATGAACACTACTATGAAGACCCCCGCCATACTCTTAGCCCTTCTATTCCCTGTATCGGCCTTTGCCCAACAGACCCTCCTACAACAGCAAGATACTTGGAGGCTCCAACAACAGATTAACAGCTAGCAGCAGGACATTGATATGATCCGGCTATCCCAGTCGAAGCCTAAGAAGAAAGCCTCGGCTGCCGATACAGAGCTACAACAAAACCTCGCGGCTCTTCAGACATTGCAGTCTCTCCAGCAGGCTAACCCAGCCCCTTCTGTGGAACCTCGGCCCAAGATTACCGTTGATGTCTCTGGGGTAGATCCTAGTAAAATCCCCACTGAACCCAAACAGGCGCTCACCTTTGAGCAGCTTACATACTTGATGAAGAACCCTAGGAACATCCGAGAAGCCAATGCCATCATTGCCTTTTCTTCTAGGAGTGTGCTGGAAGACCGCTCTATGACTTCAGACCAGAAGGCCAAGGAGGTTCTACAAATTACCCAAGAGATGGATGCGTATTTAAAAGAGAACCCCAAGCTACCCCAAGATGGGCCCGTGTTCGACGGATTCCTCGTTCGATAAGACAGCCCCCTTCCAACACCATTCCGGGAACTCGTCAGCCGAAAGACCCTGCATCCCTGAAACCTTGCGAAGCACTTCCTCGCTCAGATGAACTTGGACGGCATTCTGGCATCCACACAGATCACATGATTGGAGCATCGGATCGGCCTTGGTGGTCATCCCTCCCTTGAGTTTTCGATACAGGTTGCCCAGTTGTTGCTATTCAGCCGAGACGGTTGCGACAATATTTCCGTTTCTCTTCCCAATCACACTTCCGGTTCGATCAGCTTGAGCTTGGTAAAGTAGGTGCGGTAGTAGCCTCTGTCGCGGGTCATCAATCTATCGGACTGATGCGCAGCATGGGCACCCACAAGAAAGTCGGCGAGCATACGAGGTTTCGGATCTTTGCTCCGAGATCGGTAGGCGATGTAGGCCTGCCCGGCGAGGTATGCATCCGCCATGGTCAAATCCAGCAGTCTCAGCCCCATCTCCCGTAGGCACTTCTCCTGATGCTTCAAAGAGGAAAAATGTCCGGCGATTTCAGCAACGACAATCGGGGAGATGATCAGAGCCCCCTCTTGGCGTGCCTGATCCAAGGCTCGGATTGAAGGATCGGTGAACCGAGAGTGCTGCCCGATCACATCGATCAGGATGTTGGAATCAATGGCCGTGATCATGGTCTCCGCTCAATCAACATCGCCCGTGGGGACTTTGCCGCGTAGGAGATCCATGGCTTCGACGCTATCGGCGTAGGGTGCCTTGCGATTGTCCGCAGCACCTTTGAATTTGGCAAAGAAGCTGGTCTCCTTTGCTTTGGTGGCAACGAAGGTGCCTGAGGACCCCATGCGGATCTCAATGCGTGTGCCGGGTTCCAGTCCCAAGGCCTCCCGGATCTCCACGGGAACGGTGATCTGCCCCTTGCTGCTGATCGTTGTCGTCATAGTTTTACAATAAAGGTAAAGCGTCAAAAGTAAAGGATTTCAGTGATTGCTGATACTGCCTCTCTAAACGCTATCAGCCCTTCAACTTGCAACCCGCCATCCCCGATGGCGTTTACTGGGGTTCGTAGAGAATCCGCCCACACTGCGGGCAGCCGATGATTTCCTTCTCCGCCCGGACTTCAAGATAGGTCTGTGTGTTGACCTGCATGTGGCAGCCGGTGCAGACGCCATGTTCGATGGTGACCAGGGCCACGCCGTTTTTGCTTTTGAAGAGGCGGGTGTAGCGGTCGAGAAGTTCCTCCTCGACTCCCTCAGTGGCAAGTTGGCGTTCGGCTTCTAGTTCTTGCTGCCTTGTGGTAAGGTTCTCGCGACGGGTGACAAGGGAGGCCATGTGTGTCGCCACTTTCTTTTTCTCCGCATCATGGGCCTCCTGAGCGGCCTGAAGAGCAGGCTTAAGGCTCTCGGCCTCTTCCATGAGGAGAAGTTCGCGGTCTTCGATCTCGATAATGGTTTTTTCCGCGTTGTCGATCTCGTGCCGGAGGGCTGTGAATTCGTCGTTTTTCCGTGTTTCGAGCTGCTGGTTCTTGTAACGGGCGATCTGATCCTGTTTACCCTTAACTTCAAGTTCCAGTTTCTTACGCTCGATCTCGATCTCGCGCTGGCGGCTGCGGGCGGCCTCCAGTCGGTCATCGGCGGCTTTCAGCTCGCGTTCACGGGCGGCCTTCTCCCCGGGCAGGGCTGCAATTTCTGTGAGGACGGCGCGGAGCTTCTGATCCCGATTCTGAAGGGTGAGAAGTTTTTCGATCGAGGGGAGCATTATTTCCAGAGGTAAGACTGGGTTAGACCGACGATCTTGCCATCGACGATGAGCAGGCAGCGCCAGTTGGTGATCGCGCCATTCTCGAGATAGTCGTCCCCAATGACGGTGAACTGCGTGCGGTGTGATCCTTTGGCGGCAGGGTAGGTTTTCTCTCTTGCCATGACAAAGGAGGCTAGGTTGGCCTGACGGTATTCGAGACGGACGGTGACATCGGCGGGCTGTCCGCGATTCCACCACCAGAAGTTCAGGTAATGCCCGCGCAAGGAATCTTTGTCGAGCTGTGTGGATGCCGGCCACATGTAGTAGTTACGCTCAAAATAGATGGCTTCATCCGTTGACGGGCCTCCCTGAAGGTAGGTCGCTGGATCGTTGAGGAACTGCGTTTTCTTGCGGAAGACGAAATCAGGATTGATCGAAAGGGGGAGTATATTGGCCTTCTCCAGCTTGATCTGCGGTGGCTCGGGGGCTGCACACCCGAGCATTAGCATCGCGGTGGTTCCGAAAAGTAGAACTGCAAAGGCACGGAAAACCCGGTCAATAGTAAGGTCGGTTGAAAGAAACATCACGGCAGAGAATCAAAGCGGGTGGGTGCTGGAGTGTCAATGCACCTCGCGCACGCGGAGGCAACTCAGGGATTCTTGACGGAAGATCATGGGATGCTCAATGTCCCCGATATGAGTCAATTTGAAAATTCTTTGTCTGCCTTGCAGGAGATACTCAAAAGTCTTTCTCCCTTGAGAGAGACGCTGGAAGAAGCTGCCGCTGTCGCAGGTGATGCACTGCTTGCGGGTCATAAACTGATGTTCTGCGGCAACGGAGGGAGTGCCAGTGACAGTGCCCATATTGCCACGGAGTTTACCTGCCGGTTTAAGCAGGATCGCCGTCCCTATCCGGCAATGTCTTTTACTGTGGACGGTGGCCTCATGACCGCCATCGGTAATGATTATCAATTCACGGATGTCTTTGCCCGGCAGGTGGCGGCCTTTGCCAAACCGGGTGATGTGCTGATTGTGCTTACGACCAGTGGCAAATCGCGCAATATTCTGGCTGCGCTTGAGGAGGCCCGTCGTCATGGGGTGAAAACGATTGCCTTCCTCGGCAAGGGAGGTGGTTTTACCAAGGGGGCCGCTGATCTGGAGATGATCGTGCCCGGGGTAGAGACTGCACGGATTCAGGAGGCGCAGAAGTTCCTCCTGCATGTCCTCTGCGAGGTCATCGAAGAGCGCCTGCCCAAGGCTTAGAAAAACCGCTTCGGATGATGCTCTCTTGGGTCATGCTGATTGCAGTTGCCGTGCTGGGGCTCATCACAGGATCATTCCTTAATGCGGTGATTCATCGGCTGCCACGGGGTATTTCGCTGCTTGATCCGAAGCGGTCTTTTTGTCCGGGCTGCGGCAAGACGATTGCATGGCATGAGAATCTTCCCGTTGCGAGCTGGGTGTTGCTGCGGGGGCGCTGTTCGGGCTGTGCCATGCCGATCTCGATCCGTTATCCGCTCGTGGAGCTACTGACAGCAGGTCTTTACCTGTTGGCTTGGGGGAGGGTTGGTCTGCCGCTAGCTCCGATTTTCTGGATCTTTCTCTCCTTGCTGATTGCTGCAACCTTCATTGATTTTGATCACCTGATTATTCCCGATGAGATC
>CAIJRY010000179.1 GCA_903823215.1 uncultured Spartobacteria bacterium | reverse complement strand
TATTTCGATGTTCCGGAACCTCACGAGTCCCTTGAAGTGGAGGCAAAGTCCCTAGTTCAGACCATTTCCGAAACCCGTCTGGAGCTACCCTTCGCAGGATTGGAATCCCTCGATGATCCTTCAGTGCGGGATTATCACTTCGACTTTCTCAATGCTTCTGAATTCGTCTCCCTGCAAGCGGAGGTTTGGAGAGAAGCCGTGGATGCCCTCCCCTTGGGAGTCACCGATGTCTGGAAAGATACGATACATATCGGGGAACATATCCACCAAAATTACAAATATACCCCCCTCTCGACGAATGTGAATACCCGAGCCGTCGAAGTGATAAAGAAAAAACAAGGCGTCTGTCAGGATTTCGCCCATCTCATGCTGGGACTCTGCCGCATTCATAAGATCCCGGCACGGTATGTCAGCGGATATTTTCTCAATCAGCACAAACTTCCCGGCGAGATCGAGGCAAGCCATGCATGGATAGAGGTGTTTATACCCAATTATGGATGGAAAGGATACGACCCCACGCATCAGCGAGTCCCTGATACACGCTATGTGAAGCTGGCCACTGGCCGCGACTACGGCGATATCCGTCCGGTGGGAGGGACTTTCCGAGGCAAGGGAACAAGAAAAATGGTAGTGGAAGTATCAGTCCATCGTGTGGGATAAACTGGCTTTGGTTTGATCCGGAAAAACACCGGCAGTACTTGCCTAGGAGTCATCAGGGATCAAACCCTGTATCTCCCAGAACGAAATTTTTTCCTAATGCCATCACCTGAGCTTCTGTGCGTTTGGTTGCCTCCAGCACTCTGTGATGTTCTAGTAAATACTTCATGAGAAAAAACGCCGATTCGCAAGTGGCATCTACGGATCCTCTCAGAACCGATTTCTTTTCCCATCTTGAAAGCGGCAAAAATTACTCACCTCAAACGCTTCGAGCCTACCGCCAGGCATTGGAGAACTTCAGCTCTTTTCGCCCAGGGGTAGAATGGGATGAAACGACTGCTGACGACTTCAGGGCCTACCTCTTGGATCTCATGAAAATGGGGAAATCGAGGGCGACAATACGCCTTTCATTTGCAGCACTACGAAGCTTTTATAACCACCTGACAGACATAAATGTCGTCTCTTCCAATGTACTGAAACTTATTTCCCTGCCAAAACTTGAGAAATCCCTTCCTCAATTTCTCACGATACCACAAGTCACATCCCTATTGGATCAACCCACCGGAATGGGAAAAAAATCCAAGCAGGCTCCGGAATGGATGAAGGCTCGGGATGCCGCGATTCTGGAACTCTTTTATTCATCCGGTCTTCGCCTTGCAGAACTAGCCGGAGTCGATGTGCATGATCTTGATCCCATTGGAGAAACTGTGCGTGTCATGGGAAAAGGATCCCGCGAAAGAATCATTCCCGTCGGCTCATTGGCTTTGGAAGCGATCTCCCTCTATCGGCATCAGGCTGGCGTCACCAGCGGTCCTCTCTTCATCAATAAGAGTCGGGGCCGTCTCGGTCATCGCTCCATCTGGCTCTTATTAAAAAAATATGCACGCGATGCGGGACTACCGTCAACCTTGAGTCCTCATAAGCTCCGCCATTCCTTTGCAACACATCTTCTCGACAATGGTGCTGATCTGAGAAGCGTTCAGTCGCTGCTCGGCCATGCGAGTCTTTCGACAACTCAGATCTACACTCATGTCACCACTGAGCGCCTAAAAAAAGCCTACGCCTCAGCACATCCAAGAGCATAGAAACATTATACGATACAATATGTCGTATATATTTAGAAAAATAACTGTTTTTTCTAGTCATGCTTGTGCACTCTGATAAAATACTCCTTTCTTTCTTTAAATTTGCCTTCGATCTTCTCCAAATCAACGATAGATACATTTCAAAACTAAATTTAAAACGACCTTAACAATCGTTTTTAACTCATGAATAGCGAATCATCAAACTCATCCACCATTCCGAAACTTGCCGTCAATGAAGTGATGAAGATCAACTCCCGCCACCTGAGAGGCAATATCGCTGCTGATCTGGCTGACACCTCGACGGGCAATATCTCCGAGGAGAGCAATCAGCTCTCAAAGTTCCACGGTCTCTACATGCAGGATGACCGCGATGTGCGCAATATCCTCAAAAAAGAAGGTAAGGAGAAGGCATTCGCCTTCATGCTCCGCGTACGCCTCCCAGGTGGCCGTGCAACAGCTCACCAATGGCTAGTCCTCGATAAACTTGCCGATGAAGTCGCCTCCCCCTCCCTGCGCCTGACCACCCGGCAGACATTCCAGTTTCATGGCGTGCTCAAGGGCAATGTGAAGAAACTCATCAAAGGGATGCATCTAGCACTCATGGATTCCATCGCTGCCTGCGGTGATGTGAACCGCAATGTCATGGCCCCGCCAAATCCAGAGCGCGATCGCGTCCAACAGAGAGTCTATGAAGCTGCCGTGGCATGGAGCCAATACGCACTTCCCAAGACACGGGCTTATCATGAGATCTACCTCGACGAGGAGTTGGTTGCCGGAGGTGAGCCTGAAGTAGAGCCGATGTATGGCGATACT
>CAIJRY010000178.1 GCA_903823215.1 uncultured Spartobacteria bacterium | reverse complement strand
CGCAGTGATACCGACAACCGGAAATGGAATCCCAAGAGTCGTGATATAAAACTGCGATTGACGCCACAACTTCTCTTTTATACGGTTCACAACCCAAGTTTTCGCGCGGTTAGCTCAGCGGTAGAGCACTACACTGACACTGTAGGGGTCCCGGGTTCGAACCCCGGGCTGCGCACCACCTCTTAATCCCCATTTAATGGGCTTCTAGAGGCTTTTTGACTTCTCGTTTTCGCAGTATTTCAGTTCTTCTAGCGGGCATTTTGATACCCGATGGCTCTCTATAGAAATCGCAATTGCCAACCGCAATTGCCAACCAGAACAAAGCACCCCAATCCGAGTACTCCCAATCAGTTTGGAGCGTTCCTTTGAGAAAAGTAGAAGATTAGAAATCTCAAAAACTATCTTCTACTCATTGGGTGACAGGAAAAAATTGAGATCCTCCAGCCTTGCTCCAAGTAACCTTGATTCTCTGGACGGTAGAAAGTGCATGACCAGAAATCTTGGCAGTGTGTCGAAGCGAGTGTCCATTTCGCAGCAATCTCACTACATCGCTGTGCTTCTTTATCAGGTCCTGTGGAGGAATCTTGGTTCCTGCTCTTCTTCCAAGCTTAACGCCCTTGCGTTTTGCTTCCTCTAATCCGCTAAGAATCCGTTCACGGAGGAACTCCACCTCGTTACGAGCTATCTCAGCCAGAATAGCCATCATAATTGCAGCAGCTGGATTGCGTTTTCCGTTTGGGAGGAGTGTTTCGATGTTTTGAGCTTTCCAGTAGAGGCTCACACCTGCTTCCTCCAACTGCTCCACAAAGGAATGGGTGATGGAGCTTCTCCGAGCAATACGGCTGATTTCATGAACAAGCACCTTTTTGATGGAGCCGCTATGGGTAACGACCCTTGAGAGAAGTTGGCTACAGACCTTTCCAAAAAAGTTTAAGTTCAAACAGAGTAAAACTAACCTTGAGCAAATGATAGGCAATGCCGTTCCTGTTAATCTTGGTCGATTCATTGCCGAAGGCATAAAGGAATATATCATTAATGGATCAAGGAAGGAAAAGACCCTTCTTGACTACATGGGGGCAAAAGAACTAAATGACTGCTTTGAGATGCCCTCATCCCCCCTTCGTAAATTTTAGTTATTCGAATCCATAAAAGAGAAAAACGGAGTCTCCTCCTTCACTCTTTCAGGTTGCTTATCCAACTAACCATGTGGATTTATTCGATAAGCTTGAAACAGTAGTTGGAGCAATAGAGCAATTGACTCAAAAAATCTCACAGAGAGACCAGCTTAAAGCCCATCGTGATAATATAGTCAAAAAGAAACCATTTCCTAGATTTTTAAATCAAGTTGAGGTGATTGAATACGTTGGGAAAGAGAAGATTTTTAGAATTCTTGTAGAAGAGTATGGGCTGAAACCCATTGAACAAACCCATATGCAGCCAAGGCAGGTGCAGCGCCGGCATCTCAGCGTTCTTCTGGCGGAGGGTGTGGCTCGGGCTGCGGTTGTCACTAGGCTGAAAAGATAAGTTTTCTCTCTCCTGGGGAGAGTTCACGCCAGCTTCCAGCGGGGAGATCGCCGAGTTTCAGATCTCCTATGCGCGTACGAATCAACCGAAGTGTGGGATGTCCGACCGAGGCTGTCATCTTGCGAACCTGACGATTTTTCCCCTCGGTGAGTTCCAGGCCGATCCAGCAGTCTGGGACATTCTTGCGCACTCGGATTGGAGGATTCCGGGGAGGAATCTCCGGCTGGGGATCGAGGAACCAAGCATGGCAGGGGCGTGTTGTGTAACCCTGAATAACGATGCCTGCTGAGAGTTTGGCGAGTGTTTCGGTAGTTGGGATACGCTCGACTTGAGCCCAATAGCAACGAAGATGTTCTTGCTCCGGATCAAGCAAGCGGGTGTTGAGACCGGCTTCGTCACTCAGCAGGAGAAGTCCCTCGGAGTCGGCATCGAGTCTGCCGAGGGAATAGACCCCTTTTGGGAAAGCAAATTGTGCGAGTGTTTGGTGCGGGGATCCATCGGGTGTGAACTGCGAGAGAACCCCGTAGGGTTTGTTGAATGCCAAAATCATTTGCCGGATTTCAGGAAGCGAGTTTCTGCGTGATGAGCCTGCTGTGCTTACGAAACGCGATCAGCAGCCCGCTCCAGATCAGAAATAACCATATCGGAAGCAGGGCAAATGCCTTGCCGAGAACCTCGCCCGTGGATGCTCCCTGCAGATGCTGTAGTACAAGAGCAAAGAGGAGGCTGACGCCACCGTAGGCAAGATTGAAGGCAAATCCCTTGAAGGAAAGTACGGTCGCCCGATGATGGGAATCCACCAAGGTGTTAAGGTAGTAGGAAACGGTGAACCCGATCAGGGTCATAGCAGCGCCCAATGGAAAGGCAAAAAACACACCCCAGTAGCGAAGATGGAGGGCTACTCCGCTCAACCCTAGCAACACAAGGAGGGCGATGATTGTGAAACTATGTCCCACGGTTCGTGTGGCAATCATCCGTCTCGCCCAGGGTGAAACAAAAAACCCGATTCCTGCCATGACGGCCCCGAGGAGACCGAAGAGTGCCTCGGGTATTCCAATCAGTCGAAAGTAAGAGCTGCTGAAGGTGAGAAAGAGCCTGACTGAGCTGTCGAGTAAAAGTCCAGCAACAACGACGAAAAGAGCGATCGGATTACTCAGTAGCCATCCACCGGCTGCCATGACAAAGGAAAAGGCCCCCTTCATTGATGAGGCCCGATGTCCCTCGGGATCTTCAGGTGCCAAGGAATGTCGGCGCTTGGGTTCCTGAAATTTGAGGGCAAGCATGAGGACGCCAAGTGCACTGATGAAGGTCAGATAAACGGGGAAGCGGAGCGTGATGCCCTGATTGAGGTGGGGGTGAAATCCAAGCATCGACAATACCCCATTCATGAATCCCGGTGCATAGACAGCGCCTCCGACCAGCATGGCAAACACCATACCTGCCGATTGCCACCGGGTGACTTGTTCAAGTACCTGATGCCATTGCCCGGAGCGTCCGCGTTCTGCAAGCGAATCATAGACAAGAGCCTCGTCGGCTCCGCTGGCAAGGCCTTCCGAGAGTCCGCTGAGGAGCCGGTTAGCAAGGCAAAAGAGGAAAAGGATGATGCCTCCGTTTCGCGGTGCAGCACAGAGCAGGCCCATCTCCATCACCATGCAGACACCCGCCGCAACGAGGAGAGGTTTCCGTCCGAAGCGGTCGGCGAGTACTCCCGCTGGAATATCCGAGAGCAGGCTGGCCGAGGCCCAGACAACATTGAGGAGGGTATATTCCGTGGCCGTCAGGCCAAGATCCAGAAAGAGGATCGCCAGCACGGGGTAGTAATACCGACAGGAGAAGAGAAGCCGGAACCAGAGAAAAAGGCGCCAATTGGTATCGGCTGCCTGATCTGGGGCGGGATTGGAGAATGACATGAAGAAGAAAGGGGATATGAAAGTGGGAAAGCGCAACGGTGAAAAGAGGGAATGACTCGGAAGCACGGAAACTTTTTCCTCATTTGGAACGCCATTTGCTTGCGAGGAAAGGCTCGCTCTACGAACATCGCGGGGCTCGATCACAGATCGGGCTATGCAAACAACGACACCAGTACCCCAACACGCCCATGAATCATTCCCTGCCCCACCATCAGAGCAGTACCTCGCTCTATGATCCGGCAAACGAGCACGACGCCTGCGGGGTCGGCATGGTTGCCAAAATTAGCGGTCTCCGCTCCAACGAGATTCTGCGCATAGGGCTACGCTCCATTTGCAACCTGATGCACCGTGGTGCTCTCGATGCTGATGCCCGCACGGGTGACGGCGCCGGTATCTCGACCCAGATTCCCTACAAACTTTTCAAGCCTGTTATTGAAAAGCTCGGCCAACAGCTCTACCGCGATTCCGATCTTGGAGTCGGAGTCATGTATTTGCCCAATGACAACGATTACGCCAAGGCCCGCGCTAAGGCGATCACCGAGGAGGTCATTGAGAAGCGGGGGCTTTATCTGTTTGGCTGGCGCGAAGTTCCAACCAACAAGCAGATCCTGGGCACCAAGGCACTTCTTACGCTTCCTGACATCGAGCAGGTGCTCATCGGTCGTCCATGGGGAATGGGGGATGACGACTACGAACGCCGTCTCTTTCTTGCTCGCAACGAGATTGAGGATCGTGCCGCCGCAGACAAAATAGAGGGGTTTTACATACCTTCCTTCTCTCACCGCCTGATCGTCTATAAAGGACTGCTCGTCTCCTCCTCGCTGGAGAAATTCTATCCCGATCTCTCCAATCCAAGTTATGAGACGGCACTGTGTGTCTATCACCAGCGCTACAGCACCAATACTTTCCCGACCTGGCCCTTGGCGCATCCCTTCCGAATGCTGGCTCACAATGGTGAGATCAACACAATCCGCGGCAACCGTAACTGGACCCAAGCTCGCGAGTCGGAACTGAAGGCTGATTTCTGGGGGCCTGACATTGATTTGCTCAAGCCGATCATTCAGCCCGGAAGTTCCGATTCCGCAAGCCTCGACAATGTTGTCGAGGTCATGACGATGTCAGGTCGTTCGATTCTTCACACCATGACCATGCTGGTTCCTCCGGCATGGCGCGGAGACAGGGAGATCACTCCTGAATTGGCCGCATTCTACGAATACCATACCTGCCTTTGCGAACCTTGGGATGGGCCTGCCGCGCTTGTCTTCACGGATGGTCTGACCATCGGTGCCTGTCTCGACCGTAATGGTCTCCGCCCCGCCCGCTACCAGATTACAGAGGATGGTATTTTTAGTCTTGGTTCTGAAATGGGTGTGGATGGCCTCGATCAGGATACCATCATTGAGAAAGGACGACTGGCCCCCGGTGAAATGATTGCCATCGACACGGCTGCGGGGGTGCTGCTGCGGGACAAGGAGATCAAGTCCGATCTGGCAACCCGTCAGAACTATCGCAGGATGGTTGATGACCATTTGGTCCGCGTGTCCCAATCCAAGCCTGAGAACATCAAGGCTCCAACCGGAGATCTCGACATCCTCGACCTGACGCAGAGACAGATTTCCTTCGGCTATACCAGCGAAGAACTCGACATGATCTTTAAGCCGATGATCAAGGACGGTGCTGAAGCTGTCGGCTCGATGGGTGATGACACCCCTCTTGCAGTCCTTTCGCTTCGCCCAAGGTTGCTCTATACCTACTTCAATCAGCTCTTTGCCCAAGTCACCAACCCACCGATCGATCCCATACGCGAGCGGCTTGTGATGTCGCTGTTCACCACGCTGGGCTGGAGGCGCAATCTTCTCTCGGAGACACCAGAACATGCCTCCCAGGCCTCCATTGATTCGCCGATTCTCTTCAATGAGGAGCTGGAAGCAGTTCGCAATATCGGTGGTGAACACAAAGCCGTCACGCTCTCCACACTTTGGAAAGTATCGGATCGCGCCGCCGGACTTGCGCTAGCAGTAAAGGAGTTATGCAAGGCCGCGGAAAATGCAGTCGATGAGGGAGCCCGTATCCTGATCCTCAGTGACAGAGGGGTGGATCATCATCAGCTCGCCATCCCGGCCCTGCTTGCCGTGGGTGCCGTCCATCATTACCTTCGTCGCGTCGGAAAGAGGATGCGAGTCAGTTTGATCTGTGAGACAGGAGAGGCCCGCGATGTGCATCAGATGGCCTGTTTGATTGGCTATGGTTGCAGTGCCATCAATCCTTATCTGGCCTTTGAGACCATCCGTGAGATGATCGAAAAAGGATCCGTTGACACCGATTTTGCCACCGCCCTTCTCAACTATAAGAAGGCCCTCAACAGCGGATTGCTGAAGATCATGTCCAAGATGGGCATCTCTGTCATCGGCAGCTATCGCGGTGCTCAGACCTTCGAGGCGACCGGTATTTCCTCCAAGCTCATTGAGGAATGTTTCAGTGGCACTCCTTCTCAGATTGAGGGCATTGGGTTTGAAGAGATTGCACGCGAAAGCCTCATCCGTCACGATCTGGCCTATGCCGCCGCTGTTCCGGTGGAGGCGGGCAAACTGGAGGACCCCGGCTACTACCGAATCCGTCGTGGTGGTGAAGTCCATGCCGTGTCGCCGCCGGTCATTCAGAATCTGCACACCTATGTGGGCATTAAGGGTTCCGACAAAGCGGGCAGGCCTGAAGATTACAAAAAATATGTCGATTCCGTCATGGCATCGACACCTCATTCCCTGCGCAATCTTTTGGAATTTGTGGCACTTCCCTCAGGGCCTGTTCCGATTGATGAAGTGGAGCCGATTGAGGAGATCCGCCGCCGTTTCACCACCGCAGGGATGTCACTTGGTGCGCTAAGCCCCGAAGCTCATGAAGCTCTCGCGATTGCCATGAACCGCATCGGTGGAAAATCCAACAGTGGCGAGGGAGGTGAGGATCCACGCCGCTTCAAGCGTCTGGAGAACGGTGACTGGGCCAATAGCGCCATCAAGCAGATTGCCTCCGGTCGTTTCGGTGTCAATGCCGCCTATCTGGCGAGTGCCAAGGAAATCGAGATTAAAATGGCTCAGGGAGCCAAGCCTGGTGAGGGGGGGCAGTTGCCCGGTCATAAGGTAAGCGTCTATATTGCCAAACTCCGACACGCCGTTCCCGGCGTGACCCTGATCTCGCCACCCCCGCATCACGATATTTACTCTATTGAGGATCTGGCTCAGCTCATCTATGACCTCAAGCAGGTCAATCCACGCGCTCGCGTTACGGTGAAACTTGTCGCCGAAGCAGGAGTAGGAACCATTGCAGCGGGTGTCGCCAAGGCTCATGCCGACATCATTCTGGTCAGCGGACATGAGGGAGGCACTGGCGCCTCGCCGCTCAGTTCTGTCAAGCATGCCGGTGGTGCCTGGGAACTTGGTGTTGCCGAGACGCATCAGGTGCTTCTGCTCAACGGACTTCGTAACCGCGTCACCCTTCGGACCGATGGAGGGATGCGCTCAGGCGAGGATATTATTCACGCGACCCTGCTTGGAGCCGAGGAGTATAATTTCGGCACGGCAGCCCTGATCGCGATGGGTTGCGTCTATGTCCGGCAGTGCCATCTCAACACCTGTCCCGTCGGCGTGGCCACGCTCAATGACAACCTGCGTGCCAAGTTCAAGGGGAAGCCGGAGAATGTCGTTAATTTTTTCAACGCCGTGGCCGAGGAGGTTCGGGAAATCATGGCCAGCCTCGGATTTCGAACCATTGATGAGATGGTTGGCCGTACCGAATGCCTCCGCCAGAAGCTGATACCCGATCACCCCAAGGCCAACACCCTCAATCTTTCCCGTCTCATCAAAGATGTGGTCAAGGATGATCCTACGGCGATCCGTCATGCCACGCGTGACCGGAATGATCCCGAGCATGATCAGCCGATTGATGATATTATTCTCCAGGACGCCGAAGAGGCCATCCGTGACGGCAAGCCGGTTTCCCTTTCCTATAAGGTCGATAATACCAACCGCTCCATCGCCACCAAGGTCAGCGGAGAAATCGGTTACCAGTACGGCGAAGAAGGGCTTCCCGAAGGCACTGTTGAGCTTAACCTCACGGGCACCGCGGGACAGAGCTTTGGGGCGTTTCTCGCTCCGGGCATCCGCCTTGTGCTCACAGGCGAGGCCAATGACTATGTCGGTAAGTCTATGAGCGGTGGTGAGATCATCATCCGCCCGATGCCGGATCATCATTTCAAGCCTGAGAATAACAGTATTCTCGGCAACACCGTCATGTATGGTGCCACCGGCGGCTGGCTCTATGCCAATGGCCGTGCGGGTGAGCGTTTCTGCGTCCGTAATTCCGGCGGCACGGCAGTCGTCGAGGGAATCGGTGACCACGGTTGCGAATACATGACCGGTGGCACCGTCGTTGTGCTGGGTTCCACTGGCAAGAACTTCGGTGCCGGCATGACGGGAGGTATCGCCTTTGTCTATGACCCGGAGAATAAGTTCCTTGGCCGCTACAACGATCAGCTTGTCGGGGCCGAGCGTCTATCGGGTGAGACAGAGGAAGTCATCCTTAAGGAACTTATCAACAGTCATTATGAGAAAACAGGCAGTCCGCTAGCCACCCGTCTTCTGGGTGACTGGGCCGGAACCTTGACGGCTTTCTGGAAGGTCACGCCTCATATTCCGGCAGCCAAGCCGATCGAGGAGAAAAAAGGCGAAGAGGATGCAGGTAAAACCATTATCACCGAGGCCATCACCGCTTCCGCTCCCGCCAAAGGAGCTTAACGAACCGAATCATGGCCACGACCGATCAGCTTGCCCCGAAAATTGTCCACCAATTGGCGGTCTTTCTGGAAAACAAGCCAGGGGCGCTTGCCACGGTCTGCGATGCGCTGGCCGAGGCAAAAATCAACATCTTTGGTCTCTCTGTCTCCGATACCACCGATCATTCGGTCGTGCGTATGGTGCTTAGTAATCCTGATCGTGCGATGGGGATCTTTGAGGAACACGGTGCCCTCATCGTCGAGAGCGAGGTCCTGATGATTCAGAATGACAATAAGCCGGGCAGTTTATCCCGTATTGCTAAAGCACTCGCCGAAAAAAAGATCAACATCGACTACGGCTATTTAGCCTCCATGCCATCTGCCAAGAAGGGACTGTTAATCCTTCGCGTAACTGATGCGAAGAAGGCTCTGGGAATTTTAAAGAAACTGGATCAGGTTGCTTGATTGTTCAGAAGGTTACCAGTTGTGTCGGAACATTAGGATCGTCCTGCCTGTGGCATCTATCCTAAAGCATCCTCAAAGCCGTCATGGCATCGGTCTGCTGACCTGTCTCTCTCTGGTCACAGCAACGATGGTGGGAACGGGGGTTTATACGAGTCTTGGGTTTCAGTTGGTCGATTTGCAGAGTGGATTTTCCATTCTGCTACTCTGGGGGCTGGGAGGTTTGATCGCTCTTTGCGGTGCGCTTAGCTATGCAGAGTTGGCGGTGGAGATCCCGCGATCAGGGGGTGAATACACTTATCTCTCAGAGCTATATCATCCGGCGCTGGGATTTATGGCGGCATTTGTTTCTATCATTGCCGGATTCACTGCCCCGATCGCTCTCTCATCCATGGCATTTGGTAGTTATCTCCATGCAGCACTACCCCTATGTCCGGCGAAGGCGGCTTCGTTCTTTGCGGTGGTTATTATTTCGTTGGGACATCTGCAGACGCTGAAATTCAGCGGATTGGTGCAGAATGTGATGACCTCACTCAAATTTCTTTTAATTGGACTCTTTTTAGCAGTCGGCCTCTGGAATGCGGCGCGGCATCCAAGTGGGATCGGGATGTTTGCTCCCAGTGCAAATTCTCTGACCGAGCTGTTTCGACCCGCTTCCGGAGTCGCCCTGATCTTCGTTCTTTATGCCTACTCGGGATGGAATGCCTCCAGCTACCTTGCCGGCGAGGTGAGGGATCGTCGCCGAACGGTGGGACGCTCTCTTGTGCTTGGCACCTTAATTGTCACCCTGCTTTATGTCGTCCTCAATGCAATCTTCCTGACAGCTGCTCCCGCGAATGAGTTGAGGGGCGTCCTCAATGTCGGCAGTGTTGCCGCCACTCATCTTCTCGGCACCATGGGGGGACGGGTGATGTCTGGCATGATCGGCCTCGGCTTGCTTGCTTCTATCAGTGCGATGATCTGGGCCGGGCCCCGCGTGACCCAGCGAGTGGGTGAGGATTACGCGGCTTTTGCGTGGCTTGGTAAACGGAGCGATCAAGGCATTCCCACGCAGGCAACATTGTTACAGCTCGTGCTTGTCTTGTTGCTGCTGACAACAGGTTCTTTCGAGTCGGTGATGCTTTATGCTCAGGTGCCACTTCTCCTCTGTCTGGTGTTAGGTGTGGCGGGGATTTTTGTGCTACGGAACAGATCTGACCAAAACTGCGTGATCGAGGGGTTTCGTTGTCCACTTTTTCCAGTGACTCCGTTGCTCTTTATATTCTGCACATTGGCTGCCCTGCTGTATGCCTCGATCACTCATCCATGGGAATCCATCGCCGGACTCGGAACAATGATTTTACCACTCCTTGTCTATCCTTGGGTTGCCTCACGGGGAAAACGTTGAGTAGATTCCTGCATGTTCCGCTTCTTTGTGTTCCTGTTGTTTGCAGGGCTCTCTCTTAGCCGTTGCTCTGCCTCTTCAGTGCAGGAACAGGCTGAGTTTCTGGCCGGGACTCCGCTACCAAGAACAAGTTCGCTGGCTGCACTTCAAAATCATTCTGATTACCAGCTTCATCAGCGCGAATTGCAGGAACAATGGGCCTTTTGCAAGCGTATCCGATATGAGGCCATGCAGCTCTGGGGGAGAGAGCATCTTGGGCATGATCCTTCCACGCGCGGGGTCGTGCGTTACCTCTTCGGCGGCCCTGATTTTCTGAACGCACATGCCTTCTTCCCTGATGCGCGGATCATGGTGCTGGGGGGATTGGAGCCGGTCGGAGAAGTGCCACCGCCGGAGACGCTGACTCCCGGGGCAATGGCGGTCGGGCTGAAATCATTGCGCGAGGCACTGCATACCTCGCTGTTCTGCGGCTACTTCATCACAAGCGAGATGAAGCCGCAGCTCCTGCAGGGATCTTTTCGTGGTGTGCTCCCCGTGCTCTTCACGGAACTTGCCCTTACTGGAAATCAGATTCTCTCGGTCGAAATCGTGAAGCCATTTGGTTCGCCGGGTGTGAAAATTCTCTATGCCCGGTTCGATCCTCGGGCCGATACGCAGCCGCAGACGCTCTATTACTTCCAGGCCGATCTCTCCAACGGAAAAGAGGCGAAGCATTTTCTCGAATGGTTGGGTTCCCTTGGAGAAGGGGCCTCCTATCTCAAGGCCGCATCCTACCTGCTACCGTTACCCTCCTTCTCCCAGACAAGGGAATTTCTGCTGAATACCTCCTCACTGATACTGCAGGATGACTCGGGTATTCCCTTTTCGGAGTTTCATCCGGATCTCTGGAAGATACAGCTCTTTGGGGTTTATGTGGAGCCTCTTGAAGTATTTAGGCTGCACCGTGACCCCTTTCTGGAGACGGCCTACGCAGGTGGTGACTATGCCGGCCCGATTCCCTTCGGTGTTGGATATCATGTGAATGCCCGTGATGCCAATCTCCTGCTTGCCACGCGCCTTAAAGCTTCTACGGAAGCAGTTGCCTATCCCTCCGTGCTCTCTCCGATGGCCGCAGCGACGCCCCTTCCCAGCCCTACTCCCAGACCAACACGCACGCCTCGCCCTCCGAAAAAGCCAAAGCCTACACCTGTTCCGATACGCAAGGCTCTGCCCGTTGATTCCAGCGAGGGGGTCGAGATACGCAAGGCCCTGCCGGTTGAAACAACACCTTTGGAGCAGCCTCAGCCGACTCTTCCAGCCGTGATGGATCAGGCACCCCCTTCCTCCACAGATAGAGATCATCAGCCTGCGAGTGATCCGACGCCACCGCCCGATCCCACCACCCTTGAGAACCTGTAGTGCTATGACAACACTCGATCGAGTGTTGTCACAATCACAAAGAGCAGACCAACGAGGGCATTGGTTTCAAAAAATGCTTTGTTGATGAGGGCCACATCGAGAGAACGGGCAATGCGATGCTCGTAGAGCAGCAGGAAGGGAATCGGCGTGAGTCCTAGAAAATAGACCAGTCCGAGATGAGCTGACAGACCGAAGCCAAGGAGGGTTACCAATAGGAGAAAGTGGAGGAATCCAGCCAATCCGAGTGCACGGGGGATGTCCAGCCAGACCACGAGGGAATGAAGACCTTCGCGGCGGTCTGCTTCTAGATCCTGCGTGGCGTAGATAATGTCGAATCCGGCGACCCAGCAGAGGACTCCTGTGGCGAGAATGAGGGGAGGAAGGGCAAACGATCCAGTGACGGCTAGCCAGGCACCCACGGGTGAGACGGACAGGGCGAGTCCGAGAAAGAACTGCGCGGCATGAGTGAAGCGTTTGGTCAGAGAGTAAAAAAAGATAAGGGAAAGAGCCACGGGAGAGAGCAGGAAACAGAGAGGATTGATGAAAAGAGCAGTGCCGATGAAGAGCAACGCACTCACCACACCGGCGGCAATGGCAGCCCCCTTGCCTAGGAGTGCGTGACGGCCAGCGGTGCGGGGATTGCGTTTATCAATCTCCCAATCGACGATCCGGTTGAAGAGCATCGCCGCCGTGCGTGCAAAGACCATGCAGAGCAGGATCAGGGCGAAAATCCGCCATCCCGGAAACCCATGCGCGGCCACCACCATCGATCCGAGTGCGAATGGCAGGGCAAAAACCGTGTGCGAGAAACGGATAAAGGTGAGGAAAAGACTCAGGGGCGAAGAGTTCAAAGGTCAGAAATCAGATGTCATTGATCAGAATCCATTAGGAGTATATTGCGACCTTTGACTTCTGATCTCTGGCATCACTTACTCCCCGGCTTCACTGCCGGAATATCAACAAGATCCTCGGGGAGGGCATCTGCTGGGAAGGTCTCAGGCGTCATCTGGACGAGGCTGACGAAGGGACATCCAAAGTCAGGAATATTTCCTCCACTGCGATCGACGATGGTTCCTGCAGCAATGACCACGCCACCAAGGGCACGGATGATGTCGATGGTTTCCTGCACGCGCCCTCCACGCGTGACGACATCTTCGGCGACGATGAACCGCTCGCCGGGAGTCACTTCAAAGCGTCGCATCACGAGCCCACCGTTTCCATCTTTCTCCACAAATATATGGCGGGTGCCGAGATGGCGTGCCACTTCCTGACCGACGATAATCCCTCCTACTGCGGGTGAGACGACCGTTGGCTTTCTGCCATCGATTTCGGTGGTATAAGGCTTAAGCTTCTCAGCCAGCTCACCGCAGACATGGGCGGCAATCGGAGCATCCTGAAGCAGGAGGGCGCATTGGAAAAATTCCCTGCTATGCAGGCCGGAGCGGAGGATAAAGTGGCCGTGCAGCAGAGCACCGGTTTGTTTGAACAGGGCAAGGATATCGCTCATAACGAAGGGCAGTAGGTTTTTAGGCTGAAGACTTAAGGAAGAAAGAGGGAGAAGTATGAAAGGTGAAAGCTGAAACTTGAGGCAGAGAGAATCGGGGAAGTTTTTTTACGCAGGTTTGATTACCCGGCCGTTGCTTCGCATCCGTTACGGTCAGCTTCATCCTTCCTCGGCCCGCTGTGGTGCTCCGATGAAGGAGAGGCCGCGTGCCTGACGGTCGAGGAATTCTTTGGCAAGAACGCGGTAGGCAGTGGCGCCGGGTCCTTTAGGGTCATATTCCAGAACGGTTTGCGTGAAACTAGGAGCCTCGCTGATTCGGACGGAACGGGGGATGGCAGCCGTGAAAACAACCTCCTCAAAATGGGCGCGGACATCACGCACGACAGCGGCGCTAAGATTGGTACGGACATCCAGCATCGTCATCAGCAGGCCGCACATGGCGAGGCTGGGATTGGCTCCCGACTCACGAATCTGCTCCATCACGCCGACCAGCTTTCCGAGTCCCTCAAGAGCATAATATTCACACTGAATCGGGATGAGGATTTCATCGGCTGCGGTGAGGGCATTGGTCATGAGAATGCCGAGTGACGGTGGACAATCCATGAAGATATAGGCAAAGCGACCCGAGTCGCGCAATGGCTGAAGCACACGGCGAAGCTGGGATATGTGCTCTTCCATCCGCGCGACTTCGATTTCCGCTCCGGCGAGATCGAGATCCGCAGGAATGCCGCAGAGGTTCTCAAGCCGGGTTTGCTGGATTAGTTCCTCCAGGGGAGTCTGGCCGATCATGGCATTGTAGAGACTCTTTTCGGAGGAGGCTTCCAATCCAAGTGCACTTGAGGCATTACCCTGAGGGTCGAGATCAAGCAGCAGCACGGGATGTCCTTCCGCCGCAATGGCGGCGGAGAGATTGACCGAAGTGGTGGTTTTCCCGACACCTCCCTTCTGGTTGGCGATGGCGATGACTTTGGTCTTCATGGGAGAGAGAATGAATGATGAAGAGGGAATTATGAAGAAGGAAACGAGACTTTGGGAAAGGCAAGTCTTCCCCTCCTCTACCGCATGACCAACTTTCTGAAACTTCACATCTTGGCTTTCAGCATTTATCTAGCGGCTCCCATAGTAATCAGCCAAGCCTTGCGCCACGGCATCGGCATATTCCCTAAAGATACTGGGTAGAGGGACTCCCCCGACATTGCGCTGACCGGAATAATCTCCCATCTGGACACGGTTGAAAACGGCCCGGCTGTTCATCACATAAGGTTCACAATAGACCACAGGACATTCGAAGAGCCTATTGGCCAGAAGGTTGCGAATCCAGAGATAGGGATTGCCCGAGGCTGGGATCGCCTTCCCGTTGTGATAGATAAAGGGGGGAAGTCCGGTTGCCGAGGCAAGCGCTCTGGACACAGCTTCCGAGGCGCCGAGCTCCTCGCGGTGAGTCCCGCTGAGCAGTTTCACAAGCATGGTGTAGCGTTCGTCTTCATGCAGGAGTTCCTCTTCCGACATGGCTCCTGAGAGGATGAGATGGAGATGATTTGTATCCGTCAGACTGGGATGCATGGGATCACCCCACTCCTCTGCATTAAAATGGAGGCAAATAACGAGGTCGGGTCGGATGCGCTCATTGACAAGACGGGCGCGATTGCGAATCTCTCCGACGCGGTAGAAGAGCCTTTCTGCCTCGTGCTGCAATCCAATTCCAGTGATGGGCTGGCCCTCCTGCTGGAGGGAAGAGGCAGCGACATTTCTCAGCCTGTCAGGTCGCAGTGGGGTAGTCGCGCCGTTTCTGGTACGGGTCAGCCAAACTTGTGCGCCCAAGGATTCGAGGCGTTGTTTCAGGAGCTTCGCCACAAGGAGAGTCATCTCCCCCTCCTCGACGGGGCGGCTATTGCCGATGCGAAACCAACGAGCCTCCATCTGCGCAAAGGATCCGCCGAGATGGCCGGGATCAATCGCAATCCTCATCCCTGAAAGTGGTTTGCCGGGTTGAGGGGATCGTTCGGCAAGGCTTTTCCAGTACCGTTCAGGACTCTTGGAAATGCTTCCCGAAGGAGCCAGCGCGAGTGTGATGGGGGCGGTTCCGGGACTCGATGAGATCAGGGCCTGTGTGTGAGAAATAGTGATCCATTTTCTCCACGATCCATCGGGAACATAAACTTTTTGAAGAAGGTTTTCAAACTCGCTCGCCGTGATGGTTCCCGCATAACGCTGGAGGAGCGACCAGTCAGGTTGGGAAGCCAGAGGGCTCAGAGGCGTACCCTTGAGCGTGGAGCCTGTGCCCAAGCTCAGAAGCAGGACAAGAGCGAGGGACTGGGCAGACAGGGAGGAGAAGTTAAGGGGTGATTTCTTCACTGAATGTCATTTTTACATCGTTCCAAGGCTCTCTTTCGATAAAAACATGAAATGGTCAAAATCCTTTTTCTAGGCGATGTCGTGGGCGAACCGGGTCGTGTGGCTGCCTGCCGGACTGCCGAACTATATCTGGAGCGCGGTGATGCCGATTTTGTCGTGGCCAATGGAGAGAATGCGGCGGCCGGCCGTGGCATCACCCCCAAGTTGGCCATCGACCTCATGCGCAGCGGAATTGCGGTCATCACCTCAGGCGATCACATCTGGGATCAGAAGGAGATCTATTCCTTTCTCGCGACCGAGCCGCGACTGCTGCGCCCGATCAACTATCCTGCCGGAACACCCGGCGGCGGAAGCATCGTGCTGGAGACATCTCATGGCCCCATCGCCGTCATGAATGTGCAGTGCCGAACCTTCATGAATACCCCGCTGGAGAATCCCTTCCTCGCAGCCTCCGCTGAGGTGGAGCGGTTGAGAAAGGAGACGCCGGTGATCGTTGTCGATGTCCACGGGGAGACAACCAGCGAGAAAATCGCCATGGGTCGGCATCTGGATGGTCTCGTTTCCCTGGTTGTCGGCACCCATACCCATGTCCAGACAGCTGATGAGAGGATCTTCCCCAAGGGGACTGCCTTTCTCTGTGATGCGGGAATGTGCGGCCCGGAGGATTCCATCCTTGGACGGGATTATCAGACGGTGGTGGAGCGCTTCCTCACCGCCATGCCCTCCAAGCTTCCTGTGGCCCGTGGTCCGGTCATGGCTTGCGGCGTTCTTGTCGAAGTCGATCCGGCATCCGGTCGTGCCAGCTCCGTCCGTCGTGTGATCGAGCGTTATGGCGCACCTTAGGCCCGGAGACTCAGAAAGGCTCTTGCTGAGCCCTTTGGCGTTCTCCTAATCTCAGCGCAGATGGAATCTGGGATCCCCGAACCTGAAAATGAGAACGATGTCTCTCCTCTCTCGGGATTGACCGTGCCTGTTGAGTCCCGTAAATCGGTGCTGGCCATAGACAGTCTGCTTCGCGGGGCCTCACGGTTGCAGCATTCCATTTCAAAGCGCTGGAGGCGCATTCGCCGCAAGCCGCAGACGATCGCCGAGAGCGCCAACCTCCTTCCGACACTCATTCAGGTGCTGGCCGCCTTTACCCGTATCGATGGGGAGATGCTGGAGGAGGAGATTGATTCGAGCCTTGGATTTCTACGCTATGATTATCCGGAGGCCGTCTATTCGGAGCTGCGCAAACTCTTCAGACAGGCTCTGGAGCAGCAGCAGGATCTTGGGGCCATGGCTTCCAAGCTCGCCAATGAGTTGAGCGATGATAGAAAAATTCTGCTGGGGGTACAGCTCTTCGATCTGATCACCAGGTCGGGTCTGAAGGCCGAGCAGGTAGCCGCCTATCATGACTTCATGGGCAAGCTGGGCATGGCGGCGCAGGCCATCGACATTGTTTATCAACTCAATGCCAATGATCAGACCGATCCCGAGTTTTTCCATGAAGGAGTCTCTCCTCTGGAGGTGTTGAGCTTTGGCGATCCAGCGCAATGCGATGTAGCTTTACGGGATTTCACCGCGAGCGAAAAGCTGCTGGCCTACCGGCACAACGATCTGATCATTCTCAAGAATCTGTCCTCCAAAAGCCTCATCGTGCAGGGCCGTCTGCTGAAACCGTCGGAATTCTGCCGAATCTATCCCGGTCAACGGGTGCTGGTCGGAGAGCAGGTCATCACATCTCAGGATCTCGTCTTTTATTTCAATGCGAAGCGGAACGTGACGCTTCCCCACATCTATGTGACGATCAATAATGAGGAGGTACGTCTCGAAAAATCGCGCAGCCGTGATAGTGCTCTGGAGATTGCCTTCGGCCTGAGAGTGCGAGTGAAGACATTGCAGGATATCCGTGCCACCCTATGCGGTACCGCTCTGCGCAAGGGGGTGATCGTGGAGGCCCAGTTGGCGGATAAGATCTTCTTCCGTGACGGTGGCGAATTGGATCTGGAGGAGCTAAAGCGCCGGGTCGGAGCGTTTGGAGGACGCTTTGTACTGAAGGGATCCAAGACGGAATATATTGCTTCCAATAATCCGGCCCGTCTCGAGGATGATGACATCCTTCTCTCTCCCGGGATCGGCGGGGAAGTGACGCTGCGCATCAGCTGTGACTACCAGAACAAGTCGGGACGCGTGGAGGTAATTCAGGCAGACCGGCCGATTGTTGTGCGTGGTATCCCGGTACGCGGGGGGCTCGATCTCGTCGATGGCGACACGATCCGTATCGATGCCGGACAGATCCTGCGCTGTAATTTCACCGATCGAATTATCGAGGAGGAACGGAACATTATCCGCTCTCTTGACGTGCGCGATCTTGTCTGCCGGTTTCGGAACGGTGACACGGCACTCGATAATCTTGGTTTCAGTATCGAGCGTGGCGAAATGGTCTGCGTCATGGGTGCCAGCGGCTGCGGCAAGAGCACTCTGTTGAGGGCTCTTTCGGGCCAATTTCCGTCGGTCGGAGGAGAAGTTCTTTTCAACAACCGCTCTCTCTATACCAATCTTGATACACTCCTTCAATACATCACCTACATCCCGCAGTATGATGCTTTTGACGAGCAACTCACCATTGAGGAAAATCTGAAGTTTGCGGCCGCTATCCGTTCGCCACATCTTTCCCGTCGAGAGAGGCAGCGTCGTATTGATGGCAAACTTGCGGAGCTTGGACTCAACGAACGGAGGAACGAGGTAGTTGGTGGCACAAGTCAGAAAATCCTCAGCGGAGGGGAGCGCAAACGGCTCAATATCGGTCTCGACATGGTCAGCACCGCCGATGTGTATCTTTTTGACGAACCCACAAGCGGACTCTCCTCCAAGGATTCGGAACATGTCATCGAGATCATTCGGGGCATGGCTCACAATAAGATCGTTCTGGTGACGATCCATCAGCCCACATCCAAAATATTCCAGATGTTCCAGAAGGCCCTCCTGCTGGACAAGGGAGGAAAGCTGGTCTTCTTCGGCACACCAACGGAGATGCTCTCCTACTTTGCAGAGGCGGAACACGAGCAACTCTTTGGCACCGAACTCGGAGGATGCCAGTCATGCGGAACGACCCGTCCCGAGTTCGTCTTTGATGTGCTCGAGACTCCGCTTAGGGATCTCAGCGGTGACATCATTTACGAGGAGAATAATCGCGGACAACTAGTGCCTGCCCGTCGTTTTTCACCGGAATACTGGCGGGATAAATTTGAGGCCTACCGTCTGATGAAGGAGGTGCAGCAACCTGCTTCGTCACGTACCCCCGTCCCCATGGGGCCTGAGGCGCGGAGCAGCCTCAGCCAGCGTCATCCAGGGTGGGAAGGAGTGCGATGGAGGGATGAGCTTGCCCAGTTCTTTGTTCTGCTTCAGCGATCCTTCATCAGCAAGCTGCGCAATCGTGCGAATCTCATCATTACCTTGCTTGCCGCTCCCGCGCTGGCATTTTTAATCGGGTTTGTCTACCGCTATTCGGAAAGCGATCACTACGATTTTGCCTCGGCATTTCATATCCCGATCTATCTTTTTCTTTCGTTGGTGGTGGGGATGTTTCTCGGTCTTACCAACAGCGTGGATGATATCACCAGAGACCGCCCCGTGCTGTTGCGGGAACGCAATCTCAATGTGCGACTCGGCTACTATGTCATCGCCAAGGCTCTGACACTCGCCGTTTTTGCCGTGGTTCAGTGTGCTCTTTTCACGCTGGTGGGAGATGCCCTGCTCTCGGTGCGCGGGATGTTCTGGGTTATCTTTTCAGCTCTATTCCTGACGACGATGAGCGGAGTGGCCATCGGATTGCTTGTCTCGGCACTCGTGAATGAAAGTAAGACAGGCGTGCTGATTATTCCGGTGGTGCTGATCCCTCAACTCATCCTTGCGGGAGCCTTCACCAAGTATGAGGAGATGAATAGGAATCTTGATTTTGTCCATGTGGTGCATGAATGGTTCAATCGTCATCCTGAAAGTGCCATGGAGCCACGGAGCGATCTTCAGGTGCCTCTGATTTGCGAGTTCATTCCGATGCGTTGGTCGTATGAAGCGATCATTTATGCGCAGGCCAAACTCAACCCGCTGGCGATCCGTCAGTCGCGGATTCAGGTTCAAATCAACAGGCTTGCTGCGATCAAGAACCAGACAGAGGCCCAGCAGAATCGGCTTGATGACCTCAAGGATCTGCTGGCAATCCTGAGCGGACTTCAGGCTTGTGACGCATCGGATCTTGATAAGCGCCTCCATCGTATCGACAAGGTGATTGAGGGAGGGACGCTCAATAGCAATGATCTGGTCAGTCATGATTCAGGAGTTACGGCGGACGAGCTCTACACCAACCAAAAGATCCTTGATCTTGTCTCCAAGGCTGAAATGGAGCAGGCTGACTACCGTGATTCACGGCATCCGAATGTCTTTTTCGGTCCCGTCAAACATTACTTCGGCACAGACATTCCCATTCTTTGGTTTAATGCCGGTGTCATGATCTTCTCCACCTTGGCTGCATTCGTTCTCTTGTTCGTCATTCTGAAGAGGCAGATCCGCATGAATCGAAATTAACCCCCGGATTCCTGAGGCCATCATAATGATCCCGCTTGAAGATTCTTGGAATGATGTGATCCGCAAAGCCCGTCGGGGGTTGGGGCTTTCCGAGCAGGAACTCGCGCAAGCCAGCGGGGTCTCCCTAGCAAGTATCATGGCTTTGGAGCAGGGAATTCTTGACAAGAATCAGCTCGAAAAAGCCGGAACTTTTTTAGGACTCGGTACCGAGAGTCTGCTGGCACTGGCCCGCGGAGAGTATCATCCGGGCTTGCTCACCCTACCTCACGGATTGGCCATGTTCACGACTCCCTGGAATGATTTTGAAGTCCATTCGTATCTGCTCTGGGATAAGAAGACATTACAGGCGGTCGCTTTTGACACAGGCTCCGATGCCTCGGAGATGCTCGAGTTTCTCAAGGTCCACGAACTTTCCCTTAGCCAGGTTTTTCTCACGCATGGTCACGGGGATCATGTCTTTGAGCTTGATCGCCTGATCGAAAAAACCGGAGCGTTGGCATGGATCGGTGACAGGGAAGTTGTTTCCGGTGCCGAAAACTTCACCCCAGGACGGGAGTTTTCCATCGGATCGCTGCGGATTGGGACGCGCTCCACGTGGGGACATGCCGTCGGGGGGATCACCTATATCATTGATGGGCTGGAACGACAGGTTGCCGTTGTTGGAGATGCTCTTTTTGCCGGGTCGATGGGTGGGCCGATGATTTCGTATGAGGCATGCCTCACGACCAACCGAAAAGAAATCTTTTCCCTGCCCCCCGACACGCTGCTCTGTCCCGGTCATGGGCCTCTGACCACGGTGGCTCTTGAGATGAAGCATAATCCCTTCTTTACCTAAGGGAAAAATGACCCCGCAACTCCCCTTTCTGCTGTTGCTGCTGGCATTACCTCTTCCCATCAGGGCCGGACAACCATTCTTTGTTTATTCACCGGATAAGAAGATGGTGGCGGCTTGGGTGGATACTCCACTGGGGAAAGATGTGGCGGAGATCAGGAGCATCGTGATTTCCCAGGTCGGGCAGAACAGGGCCGTGGCATTTTCGCAGGTGAGCTTCCCGCGAAACACCCAGGCGGCATGGAGCCCCGATTCCCGTAAATGTGTTCTCTGCGATGCTCCCGATAACGGCAATGTCAATTTTTGGCATTTTGTTGGTGGAAAATTTCCTGGAGATCCTTGGAAAGTTACGGAGATCCATCCGATGGAGTCACTCTGTCTGGCACACGAAAAGATTCAAATACATGGCACTCCTCTGTGGCGTCCTGGATGTCTAGAGATGACATGGATCGATGACGAGACCATTGGCATGCTCGTCAGTGATAACGACGGGGAATATCGACTCATCGTGAAAATCTCCGATCCCAATAACCCCGTGATCACCAAGATCAAGGATCGGATGCGCTAAGGTGTTTCTCCAAAGCAAAAGGGGGCTGCGGCGATAGTTGGAATGTCCAAGGCAGGGAACCCCCTCTCTCAACTAAATAAGACACTCAGGATTTTGCAGAAGTGGAGATTCGAAGAGAGAAATATCACTGCTTGTGAGTATCCTCCTTTAAGGAGAGATGCAGTTTTTCCACCTCGATCTGTCCCTGTCTGGCGTAGTCGATTGCTTCTCCAAGGATACGGGCCGCTTCTTGGGGGGCATGGAACCCCATGGAATTTTCGGCATTCACGAAATCTAGGCGCCATTGCGCTTTGCGTTGCAAGGCGCGGGGTGCTTCAAGTTGGGCATCGGATGCCCCGGCCTTGATCGCCGCATCCATGGAGCGGATCAGTGCCACCAAGGCATCCTCCGCCCGAATGAGCAGGTCGTGATGGCGATTCTGGATTGTGGCAACACGGGCCTTGATTTCCTCCTCTGGAAAATGATGGCAGACCTGGCAGGCATTGGAGACATTCAGGAGAGGACTGCGAACCCAGTGATCGCTGATTTTGATGGCTCCCTCGCGTTTGTAAGGCATATGGCAATCGGCGCAGGAGACGCCGCTACGGGCATGGATTCCCTGGCTCCACATTTCAAACTCCGGATGCTGAGCCTTGAGAACTTCCGCGCCGGTAACTGGATGTTTCCAGTCAAAAAAGCGGTGGCCGTCCTTGAATTTGTACTGGTCGTAGAAGGACTCGATTTGCTCGACCTTCAGACCATTATTCCAAGGATAGAAGAGGGTTGTTTTCGGACCGCAGTAGTACTCGACATGGCACTGAGCACACACAAAGGAACGCATCTCCTGACGCGAGGCCAGCTTGTTCGGATCATAGGGCTCGCTGCGATTCCCCTTGCGCCACTTTTCGATGGAGTCTAGGTGCGGTAACGGATCAGTGGATTCTGCCAATTTTGAAACCGCATTCAGGAAGCCCGGACGCGTGACCCTCAGCTGCATGGATTCCGGGTCGTGGCAGTCAATACAGGCCACAGGGTGGGTGACCTTCTGGGCTGCCTCTTTGTAGGGCATTGCGCAGAACTTCTCGAATCCCTTCTGGAGCTGGGCGTATCCGTTGGTGCTGGTCAGCGGATCGTCAAGGCTTCCGGGAGCCCCTGCGGTGATGCCGGCGGTGCGATAGGCGAGCGTATTTGCAGCATGACACTGGATGCACGATCCTGATTGAGGCCGCTCCGTGACTCGCTTGGTGGTGAACTGGTCGTCGAGCATGAAGGCGTGTCCACGACGCGCCCGATAGTCGATGCTGAAGGCATAACCGGCAAAAATCTCGGCTAAGCGGGGATCTGCAGCGAGCTTGTCCGTTGCCAATGTCTCGGAGCCACCACCACCGTACTGCGTGCCGGTGTGTTCGGAGGTGCGCTTGTAGGAATCGTACTGCCGGGGGAAGTTTTTCCCCCACTGTGCGGGATCGGTCGTTTTTTCCGTAATATCAGCCAGCTTGAACGCCACTTGCTTGGCTTCCTCCTTGCGGGTGCTTATATTCTCTTTCAGTAGCAAGAGTCCGATGGTGGCTACCGCAACAACGATGCAGATCAGGGCGTAGTGGATGGTTTTCATGGGGGAAGTGGTGTTTGTTACCGACTCGGTCCGTGACCGACATTGTCATGGCAGTGAACGCAGGAGATATTCTTCATTTGGGGTGCATCGGCGACGGCTATGTCATGCACGAAGTCCTTGTGGCAATACAGGCAGTTGCTGTTGAGAATTTTGGAGCTGGCCGGCTTGATTCGTATCGGCTCGTGGAAGTTTTGCAGGGTGAATCCCTCGGAATGATGATAGCCGTTACTTGCCTTTGTGAACCATTTGGCAAAAAAGGTGTGTGGCACATGGCAGTCATTACAGGTGGCTACACCATGGTGGCTTCCTTTTTGCCAACCGTCGTACTGCTCTCGCATGATGTGGCAGTTCACACAGGCACGGGGGTCATTGGATAAATATGAAAATCCCTTGGCGTAATAGAAGGTGTACGCTCCGATACCGGCTAGCACCCCGACTAAGATTGCGAGCAGGAACTTCAAAAAAGCTTAAAGGGTTGAATCTCGATTGTGGAAGGAATGCTGCTGCTCTCTGCTTTAAAAGCAGAGAGCAGCAGACATATACACACAGCAGATCCTTACTATTTTAGACAGTCAGCCAGATCGGCTTCGGCTGTCGTGATCGGCATCAGATTGAACTTCTCCTGAAGGGCGGCGACAATGGCCGGTGTGGCAAAGGCCGGAAGTGTGGGCCCGAGACGGATATTGCGGACACCCAAGTGAAGCAAGGTCAGCAGGACAGCCACGGCCTTCTGCTCATACCATGAAATATTGAGGGAGAGAGGGAGATCGTTGATGCCGCAACCAAAAGCCTCCGAGAGAGCCGAGGCAATGCGGATGGCCGAATAGGCATCGTTGCATTGACCGCAATCCAGCAGGCGGGGAATTCCTCCGATGGTGCCGAAGTCATTGCGGTTAAAGCGGAACTTTCCACATCCCAGCGTGAGGATCACACAATCGGAAGGGATTTGTTCGGTCAGTTCGGTGTAGTAGTTCCTTCCGGTCTTTGCCCCGTCACATCCTCCCACCAGGAAGAAATGGCGGATGGCACCTGATTTCACTGCCTCGACAACCTTGTCAGCAACACCCAGAACGGCGTTGTGGCCGAAGCCAAGCGTGAGGGTTTTTCCCTCCACTGTTTCCGGAAAACCGGGTGAGCGCAGGGTGGTCTTAATGAGAGCTGAGAAATCTCTGTTCTCCAGATGCCTGACACCGGGCCATGCGACAAGTCCGGAAGTGAAGAGGCGTTGAAAATAACTCTGCTTCGGAAGCTGAATACAATTCGTCGTCATGAGGATGGCCCCCGGAAATCGATCGAAATCCATGGCCTGATCCTGCCATGCCCCGCCATAATGACCCGCCAGATGGGGATGCTTGTGAAGCTCGGGATAACCATGGGCAGGGAGCATCTCTCCATGCGTGTAGATGTTGATTCCAGCTCCCTCCGTCTGCTCCAGAAGATCTTTCAAGTCTTCCAGATTATGTCCCGAGACAAGTATACAGGGCCCGGCTACCGGAGTCAGACGCACCTCGGTGGGCACCGGATGACCGAAGTTTTTGGTATGAACACCGTCCAGAGCTTCCAGAACATGATAATTGGCCTCGCCCGCCCTCATGCAAAGTCCGAGCAACTGATCCACGGAGTTGTTTTCACCGGGGGCAATGGCAGCCAGCGCTTCAAAAATAAAGAGAGATGTATTTCCTGTGTCTCCTCCAGCGTCGCGGACATGCCAGGCATAAGCCGCCATTCCCTTGAGTCCATAGGTCAGCAGTTCCTGCAACCCGATGAGGTCGGCTCCGAGGGCTTCCTGCCTCGCCTCGATGTTGACCTCCTCCCCCTGGCGGATGAGATCGTCGAGAGATTCTGCGGGAATAAAGCAGGTTGCGCCATTGAAGGATGAGCGATCGGATTCCGTGCGGACACCCGCATACAGTTCCCGGGCTGTTTTGAGATGCCTGCCTGCATCAAGAATCAATCCCTGCAACCTGGCCGGATCGAAATTCACATTCGTCACCGTCGTGAATAGGGCGTCGAGTGCAAACTGTTCCAGCTCTTTGGAGCGGGCACCGGCAACGGCAGCCCGATGGGCAAAGACGCTGATCCCTTTTAAAGCGTGGAGCAGGAGATCCTGCAAAGCGGCTGTCTCGGGATTCTTTCCGCAGACGCCGACCGAAGTGCAGCCTGAGCGCTGGGAGGTTTGCTCGCATTGATAACAGAACATGGAACTCATAGTAATGTGGGGTTGATGGTGTTGGGTTGTGTGGTTCGAAGCGAAATTAAGGGACTCATTAGAAAAATAAAGAATATATTGTAATATTACCTTTTTTTCTTTCGCTTGTGGAGAAATCCCCTTAAGGGCATTCTTGAAAAAATTATGTTTGCCTACGGAAAAACAGCCGCCGATGCGATCTCCGTGATGAGCTACCTTGCGACATTGTCGGAGAAGCAACTTGCCGACAGTGAAGAGATTGCCAAATCGCGGGGGATCTCCCGTGCGGTTGTTTCCAAGTTATTGAATCGTTTGACAAAAAATGGACTTGCCCAAGGGATTGCGGGGCAGCGAGGGGGGTACCGACTTGGACGATCGGCCTCGTCCATCACGCTTGAGGAGATTGTTTCTTCCTTTGAGACAAGCAAGACCGATTCTCCATGCCCTTTCGGTCGGAATTGGTGCGGAAAAAATAATCCCTGCCCGATTCATGATTCGATCGAAAAAATTGCAAAACTCAACCGTCAGTTTCTGAGGGGTACCTTGCTTTCCGAATTTTCGAGACCAGCGCTTTCGTGCGCAACCAAAGCTTGACCGATGCTCCTTTCTCAGGGAGTCTCCACCTCCCACAAAAGAAAGCAGGTGAATTAATTATGCCGGAAGTTATAGTCCGCAAGGGCGAACCCATCGATCGCGCACTCAAGCGCCTCAAATCCAAACTTGATACCGAGGGAATCCTCGAAGAGGTAAGGCGCCTTCGTGCCTTTGAGACCCCGACTCAGCGCACCAAGCGCAAAGCCAAGGCCAACGCCAAGCGTGCCAAGGCCAAGATCCGATTCGTCCTGAGCTAATCACGGACTCTTCCTCCTTGTACGGAGTGAATCCTGAAGTTCTCATCATCGGCTGCGGCTTCCTAGGGGAAGCAGCAGCCGATTTGTTTTCCGCGCAGGGACGCTGCG
>CAIJRY010000177.1 GCA_903823215.1 uncultured Spartobacteria bacterium | reverse complement strand
TTGCAGATCTTGCGGATGTCTTTGAATTCAGCCTTCCCACGCATGCGCTTCGCTGGGTTCCACCCAGCGAGTTGAAGCGAGTTATCAGCCAATCCGTTCAACCGATCAACCCCTCAACCCCTCAACAGATATCCAGCTTTCAATGGGACTTATCCGCTTGTTCCAGCGGATGCTCCTGGTTTGGTTTCATGCTTCGGGTAAAACCATCGGCTCCCTTCAACCACACTGAACTGGCCCGGTACCTTGAAGGGAAAAAAATCGGTAACAGGATGTTCTTTGGGGGTAATCTCCTTCGCCAACCGGTCTTTGTGCAACTCCGCAAGGACCGGCCCACTTCCTTCCGGGTTGTTGGTCATGACGCTTCAACTTCTCAACCTCTAAACTCCTCAATCATCAGTTCCCTGTTTCCGGGTGCTGATGCTATCATGAACCAAGCCCTCTTTCTTGGTACATACCCTGGACTGACCAAGGAGATGATGGATTACGAGATCGAGACCGTCCGGGAGTTTGTGAGGAACCGATGAAAACATATTTTAATGGGGATAAAATGGATGAAGAGGATGAAATGCAAAAACTCGGGCATTTGATTCGTCTTCATACATCGCCCATTTTACACCCTTCATCACAGCGAACAAACCTGAGTATCCTAGTGGTCTAGCCCGTAACTTCACGCTTCACCAAGCCGATACGGACTCCATCATCTTTTCGTAATCCCCTGCATGAACCCCATTGTCAAAGAAGACATTGAATCTATTATCTCCCAGCCTCTCGACTGGCAGCGGTTTCGCGGGAAACGAGTGTTGATCAGTGGTGCTGGTGGATTTCTCCCCGCCTACATGGTTGAGACCCTGCTTATGCTTAACAGAACTCAGGGGATGGATTGCGAAATAATTGGGCTCGTACGCAATCTTGAGAAAGCAAAAGCTCGTTTTAACCATTGGCTTGATTCACCTGAGTTGAGCTTCGTGGTTGCTGATGTCGCAGAAGAAATTCCTGTTGATGTTCGATGCGACTTCATCATTCATGCGGCGAGCCAGGCCAGTCCTCGATTTTACGGTACTGATCCTATTGGAACCATGACGGCAAATATGTTTGGGACCTATCATCTCCTAAGATGTGCTCATGAGTGGGGCAGCGAGGGATTCCTTCTCTTCAGTTCCGGTGATGTCTATGGTCAGGTGCCAGCGGACCGGGTATCCATTGATGAATCAGGCTATGGGTATCTCGATATTCTCAATTTCCGATCCTGCTACGGTGAGAGCAAGAGGGCTGCGGAAACAATGCTGGTGAGCTTTCTTAAACAGTTCAATGTCCCTGGGGTGATCGTGCGTCCATCCCACACATATGGTCCCGGAATGGCTCTTGACGATGGTCGCGTCTTTGCCGACTTTGTCCGGGATATTGTGAAGCGCCAAAATATTATCCTCTACAGTGACGGAAGTGCTGTTAGGCCATTCTGTTATCTCAGTGATGCTGTTGCGGGATATTTTACCGTTCTCCTGAAAGGGGAATCTGGTCAAGCATACAATGTTGCCAATCCCGATGGAGTGCTTAGTATTCGAGCTCTTGCCGAACTTCTGGTGGGAATGTATCCCGAATTGGGCTTGAAAGTGGAATGCCGTAACCGACATGACAGCAACTACATACCGAGCCAAGTGTCCTTCGGGACGCCCAATATTGAGCGACTTGCAAGGCTTGGATGGAGCCCACACTATTCACCTAGAGAAGGTTTTGAACGAACCATTAATTATTACACTAACTAGTCTGAAATGAGCCAAGCTATACTATCGCTTAAAATAAAGATTTGCCATGCCACTTAATCAACTAAGAGATTCATATCAAAGGGGAGAAATTGAAAAAATGGATTATTTTCAAAAGATGAGGCAGGAGCACGCTTGCCTAGCTGAGTATGCTGCTTTCATCAAAAGATCCGAACTTTCATCCATAACTATCACCAGCGAATGTGTTATTTTTGAAACTAGTGAACATGGTATCAAATTAGAATGCGATCCCAGTGATATGGGGATCCCTCCTATTGTCGCACTTAATTTTGGAAGTTATGAGAGCGATGATGGTAAGATGCTTCTTAGTTTAGTGGATGACGGAATGAATTTTTTTGATATTGGTGCAAATCTTGGGTGGTATGGGCTTCATGCAGCAAAATTATTTCCGAATGCGAAGGTCTTTGCATTTGAACCAGTTGAGAAAACCTTTGGCTATTTAAGTAGAAATATATCTCATAACGAACTAAGTAACATGAGTTCTTTCAATTTTGGATTCTCAAATGAAAATACCACTTGGACATTTTATGTGAATCCGGCAATCATGGGAGCTGCTTCAGGATCTCAACTGGCAAGCAGTGCAGGAGAACCTCAAAATTGCCAGGTGCGAACACTGGACAGTTTTATTGATGAAAATCCCATGAGTGTTGATTTTATTAAGGCTGATGTAGAAGGTGCTGAATTACTCGTCATTCAAGGAGGTCTAGATACTATAAAATCTTCAAAACCAGTCCTTTTTCTGGAAATGCTGCGCAAACATGCAAAAATGTTTAATTACCACCCAAATGATATCATCGAATTACTTGGAGGAATAGGCTATCGCTGCTACATAACGCAAAAGCAGAAACTTGCTCAGTTTTTTTCAATGAATGAACAAACTGTAGAAACTAATTTTATTTTTCTCCATGATGAAAAGCACAAGGAGAAGATTGCCCGGTTTACAGTTTAAATGTAATTTTTTAATTCCATGCAACCTTGTCATATCTGCGGTGAAACTGACCGCACCAAACTATATCACCAAAGCTTTTCCGGATTATCCACTGGGAGCTTTCTTGCGGGATACGATGTTTGTGTATGCAATCAGTGTGGGTTCGGTTTTGCCGATGGATTACCTCCGGCTGAGAGCTTTGATAAGTACTACGCTGAAATGTCTAAATGGGACTACCTTGAATCCGATGGGGTAGAATCTGAGGAGCATTTGAACAGGTTTGAAAGAGTTGTAGCTGACATTATTAATATAGGCATTAGTAAAGAAACGCCTGTGCTGGATATCGGTTGTTCGACCGGTGGGATGCTTGCTGCGCTGAAGCGGAGAGGCTTTACTAATTTAATGGGTCTTGATCCTTCCCCTAAGAGTGCCGAGTTGGCAAAGTCCCTCTATGGCATAGAAGTATTTACTGGCACCGTCACGGATCTCAAAAAATTACCGAAAGACTTTGGACTGGTGATGCTCTCTGGTGTTCTGGAACATTTCTATGATCCTGATTCGGCTATTCATGACATTCGTAGTCTCATGGTGGAAGGAGGAATGTTCTATATTTCGGTGCCGGATGTCACTCGATTTGCTTCCTGCTTTGATGCGCCCTATCAACAATTCAGCTTGGAACATATCTTATACTTCTCACCGGAATCACTGACGAACCTTTTAATGAAAAACGGTTTCAAACCTGTTCAAATAAAACCTGTATTATATCCTTACACAAAGAGCTTTGATTACCCTATTATAGATGCTCACTTCCAGAAGGCTGAGCCTTCTACTTGGGTACCTGATCGAACGACTCTTTCAGCTCTGAAGGAGTATATTGGGGTATCAGTGGCGGTCGAGGAAACGATGGCATCCCAGATCGAAAAACTCGTCTTCACTCAGGAGCCAATTTTAGTCTGGGGCGTTGGGACTCAGACGCAGAGATTGATGGCATCCAGCCTGTTTTCAAAAGCTAAAATCATTGCCTTTATCGACTCTAATGCACATTATCACGGAAAGCATTTGCACGAAAAACCCATCATTTCACCTCAGGAAGCAGCTCAATTTTCTTATCCAATTGTTATAGGTTCTATTATTTTCAGGGAAGAGATTTCCATTCAAATCCGCGACGAGTTAAAATTAAGCAATCGACTGATTCCAATCGGGAAAAATTAAAATGATTAATTCATTTTTTAAAAATAAATGAAAAAAATAACAGACCCACTCTTTATTTTAGAGATGGCTAATAATCACATGGGGGATGTTGAGCATGGTTTGCTAATTATCCGCAAACTGAAAGCTGCAACTGATCATTTGAAGGTACGCCTAGCAATAAAGTTTCAGTACAGGAACTTAGACACATTTATTCATCCGGATTTTCAAGATCGAATGGATATTAAATATGTAAAACGCTTCAACGAGACGCGACTAACCACTTTAGACTTCCTTCGCTTGAAGACTGAGGCTCAAGAGTGCGGTATGGAAGCGGTCTGCACCGGCTTCGACGAAGCCTCTATTGACCTTATCGAGACCCAAGGCT
>CAIJRY010000176.1 GCA_903823215.1 uncultured Spartobacteria bacterium | reverse complement strand
TCCACGAGTCCCTGAAGTTGCAAGAGAAGGAGTTCCTTCTCCCAAGCCGCCACTTCATTGGAATTTACTCCCCGGAGAGTTCTCATACCAAAGGCAGCCCGTTCTCTGTTTCTCAATGAATCGGTGAGGGGCTCCTCGAAATCAATGGCTGTTTTTCCAGCAAGTGTGGTTTGGTTATAGATTCCAGTGTCCCGGATATTGCGCCAGCGGCGGAAACCAACCGTGGAAAAGGCACTCGGCCCCAAGCCAAGGTAATCGCAGCCCTGCCAATAGGCCTGATTGTGCCGGGCCTCCCTACCAGTGCGGGCATAATTGGAGACCTCATACTGACTGTAGCCCGCGCCGTTCAGTAGGTGCGTTGTAAGCTCGAACTGATCGGCCTCCAATCCCTCGTTCGGATGCATTTCGCCGGTGCCAAGTTTTTTGAAAAAATCCGTATCCTCCTCGTAAGTCAGGCCATAAGCAGAGATGTGTTCGGGAGCAAGACTGATGCTTTTTTCCAGTGAGTTGCGCCAAGATTCGATTGTCTGACCAGGTACTCCAAAAATAAGATCGATAGAGAGGTTTTTAAATCCGGCTTCACGGAGCAGATAAAATGATTCCTCGGCTTTCTGCGCGTCATGAGTCCTGCCTAGGGTCTTCAATACCGAGTCATCCCAGGATTGGACTCCCATGCTGACGCGGTTGATTCCCGCATGACGAAGGTAGAGGGCCTTGTCCAGTGCGACTGTCGCTGGATTCATTTCAATCGTCCATTCCTCGACGGCCGAGAGATCGAGATGTTCATGAAAGCCAGTAAGAAGTTTTTCAAACTGGGCAAGCGAGAGAGCGCTAGGAGTTCCACCTCCAAAAAAAATAGTCCTCGGACGGAGTTCTCCTTTCCATTCCGATGCCTCCTTAAGAAGAGCATCAAGAAATGTCTCCACGCGATCGCGCCCTGCCGACTCCTTATAGAAGGCACAATACGGGCAAATATTAGGGCAAAATGGAATGTGAATGTAGAGGTGCTCGATCATGGACGGCTTCGGTATTCAAACTGTCTGCTCCTTTCTTCTCAAGTCAGTGCTAAAAATCTTCGCGTGGCAGTTTGCAGGATGATAGTTATTTGTTTCATTCAATGAAAAGACTTCCTTCCTTCCTGACTTTAGGGATCGTATGCCTTTTCCCATCTTTGCTTGGTGCGGAACCATTGTCATCCGCTCAACCCGTTCCACCGCCACCAGTTACCTCATCATCGCCCAAATCCAATCTGAACAAAGGGGGAATGAAGTCTGCCAGCGAGATCATTGCCAAACAACAGCCAGGGAAGATTTACCCTCAGTTTTTGGATCACCCTGCGCCAGAATCTCTCGCCATTCTTGTCTCCCTTTCCAAGCAAAGAGCCTATCTGCTCGTCAATGGACAAGTGGCAGTCGATACTCCCATTTCATCGGGAAAAAGGAACGGATGGACCCACAAGGGGGAGTTTACCATTTTGGAAAAGGATCCGGATCATCACTCCACTCTCTATGGTGATTTCGTCAATGGAGAGGGAAGAGTTGTCCGATCCGGCATCAGCAGCAAACTAGATGCAGCACCGAGTGGCACACGATTTCATGGGGCATCCATGAAATACTTCATGAGACTCACTCCAGAAGGAATAGGAATGCATGTTGGCATCCTGCCGGGATATCCTGCCTCGCATGGCTGCATCAGGCTGCCTCTCGAGATGGCGCAAGCCATCTACAACAAGGTGTCAGTCAACACACCGGTGACGGTGACAGATTAAAAAAGCGTGCGGCTACAGACTAAAATCGTTGGAGACAAACATCTCCATATGCTGCTCAAATTCGGATTCCGATGAGCTGAAGGTCCGCGAAGGAGCATTGAAGGAGGAGTGTTGCAGCAGAAGGATTAAAGCTGCCGCCACACCTGCCAGGGGAAGAGGGAGCATCCAACGAAATTTACGGAGGGGGACTGGCAGCAATGAAACGAACCCTCTCTCTTGTGGCACTCCAGAGGCATTGGCTGTGACTCGGGCGGCAAACCAAGGGGATTCCCCAAGGTAACGAACCTTGGCATCTTCGGAGAGAAGTTGCCATAGAGCATCTCTTTCCTCCTCAGGCAGGTGGCCGGCGCCTGTGATGTGCTTATTATTCTGACTCATGGTGTTGATGCTCATCAAAACACCAGAAATGAGAAAAAGTTGCAAAAATTATCCAATCTCCAGGCAGATTGGATGCAGAGTGAGTTAAAGTTTTCCGCACACCTGAGTGATCAGACATCCTTCGGCTCAAGGAACCCTTCCAACTGGCGCAGGCGGGTTGGGTGACGCATCTTGCGAAGAGCCTTGGCTTCGATCTGTCTAATGCGTTCACGGGTGACCTTGAACTGCTTGCCAACCTCTTCGAGTGTTCGGGAATAACCATCCACCAGACCGAACCGTTGTTCGAGAACCTGTCGTTCGCGCTCAGTAAGGGATTCCAGAACATCCTTGATCTTGTCTTTCAGTAGGACGATGGCCGCCATGTCAGCAGGATTTTCAGCAGATTTGTCCTCAATAAAATCCCCGAAGCTCGTGTCGTCACTGTCTCCGACAGGTGCCTGCAACGAAATAGGCTGTTGAGCCATCTTCAGAACCGCCTGGACGCGACCCACGGGAAGCTGGATTTCATCAGCGATTTCCTCAGCGGAGGGCTCACGGCCATATTCCTGAACAAGCTGTTTCTGCACTCGGATCAGCTTGTTGATCGTTTCGATCATGTGTACCGG
>CAIJRY010000175.1 GCA_903823215.1 uncultured Spartobacteria bacterium | reverse complement strand
TTCCCTTGGCGGAAACAGGGGTTCTGCAACAGCTCTCAAAATCACAACATTCTGCTCCACAGATCGTCAGTTTTGGTGAACCGATGTCGGATCACTTGGTGGGTCTCCGACTCAAACAAAAAACCGGACTTCCCTGGGTGGCTCATTTTAGTGACCCGTGGGTTGATAATCCTTTTCGAAAACTCTTTTTCTTTTCCAACATACTCAACCGGAGGATGGAGGCAGCCGTGGTGCGTGCTGCGGACAAATTGATTTTCACCTCCAGGGAAACATTGTCTCTGGTGATGGGGAAATATCCAGCTGACTGGTCGAAGAAGGCCCATGTCCTGCCGCACAGCTTCGACCCAGACATCTATCCAGAGGACTCATCTCCCCGTAACGGGAAAATTACTGTTCGGTATTTAGGATCCTTTTACGGAAATAGGACTCCCTTCCCACTTCTGGAAGCCTTGAGAAAAATGCTCAAGACCTCCCCAGAGTTACTTAAGCATGTGCATGTTGAATTTATTGGTGGCATCCCGTCACGGATGCTCAGACATCCGTTAATCAAATCGCTACCCGACGGCCTGGTCAATTTTTTGCCCTCGGTGAGTTACAAGGAATCCTTGCGCCTGATGAAAGAGTCGGATCTCCTTCTTGTGATCGACGCACCTGCTTCGCTGAGCGTGTTTCTGCCAAGCAAGCTGGTGGACTACCTTGGTGCTGATGTTCCTATCCTTGGTATTGTGCCAAACGGGAGCTCGGCAAGTTTAATTCAACGGATGGGCGGATGCGTTGCAGATCCCTCAAATATTCCAGCGATCATTGAGGTGCTGAAGGGTGCCCTGAAAGAATGCCGGAGCAGAAAAGAGATCAGTGAGAGGAAGCCCTGGGGCAATGAAGAGGTGCGGCAGGAATATGCGATCGAATGCGTGCGGAAACAATTCCTAGAAATATTAGAAAGCGATTGATTTGGGAGCTAAGCTAACATAGCAATAAGAGCCCGCATGTTGAAAAAAGTGCGCGGCTGCTCATAAGCGTAACATCCTGAACGTCAATATTTCAGCTTTATGTATTCAAAAAACTCCGATTTAAAACCTTGCACCAGTGTGGTGATGGCGGTTTTTAACGAACAGGATTCAATCGCGGACATTGTCCGCGTGGTCTTGGCACAGTCTCCCGTTCGGGAGTTGCTCATCGTGGATGACTGTTCGCAGGATAACACCTACCTGCTGCTCCAAGACTTGGCAAAGGAGGATGAGCGCATCCTTCTCTATCGTCATGAAGTAAATCAGGGCAAGGGAGCCGCTCTGCGCACAGCTATTAGCAATGCGACCTCGCCGATCGTTCTGATTCAGGACGCGGATAGGGAATACGATCCCGAGGAATACTACCTGCTTCTCAACCCGATTCTGGCCGACCGTGCAGACGTGGTTTATGGATCTCGCTTCCTTGGCTTTGGATCACATCGCGTTTTGTATTATTGGCATGCCTTAGGTAATAAAGCGCTAACAACCCTGTCCAACATGTTAACAAATTTAAATCTGACGGACATGGAAACCTGCTACAAAGTCTTCAGGCGTGAAATTATTCAAAGGATTGCGATTGAAGAAAATCGTTTCGGGTTTGAGCCGGAAATCACTGCCAAAATAGCACGGCAGAAGCATCTTCGCATCTACGAGGTGGCGATCTCTTACTATGGCCGCACCTATTCCGAAGGAAAGAAAATTGGATGGAAAGACGGCGTGTACGCGATCTGCGCGATCGTGAAGTATAATCTTTTTCGTTAAAATATGCCTGGGATGTCCAATAAATGCACTCAGACGGAAAATTTTGAGTTCGAAGCACTGAAGTACGCCGAGAACTATCGCAACCGACTCGTTAGCGAATTTTCACCATATCTGAATGGCGATGTCATTGAGGTCGGAGCAGGCATCGGGCAGATTACGGTCAAGGTAGCCGCCCTATCATCTGTAAAAAGTGTTTTAGCAGTCGAGCCAAACTCCGAATTCTGCAGAATCTTCCGAGAGCACCATCCGGATATTCCACTTCATTTCGGCACCGTCAATTCTCTTCAGGATGGTTCATGCTGCGACAGCATTGTCAGCATTAACGTGCTGGAGCATATCAATGAGCATTCCGCTGAGCTTGCTCGATATGCACAAATCTTGAGCCCTCGCAAAGGACGCCTGTGCCTGTTCGTTCCCGCACGCCCTGAGATTTACGCGCCAATTGATAAAGATTTTGGACATTTTCGGCGCTATGTGAAGGCTGATTTGTCGAAAATGTTTTTTGAGGCTGGTTTCACTGTGATTCGTTTGGAGTACTTCAATGTCGTCGGATATTTTGCCTGGTGGTTCAATTTCTGTGTGCTTAAAAAACGGGGTTTTGACACTCGGGCGGTTCGTGCGTTTGATCGCTTAATTTTTCCGGTGACGAGCACCGTGGAAGGCTGGTTCCCTGCCCCGCCGTTTGGGCAAAGTATATTGGTGGTTGCAGAGGCTAAGTAAATAAGAAGGCGATGTCTATTTTCAAGAAACACGTTTCTCTTCTCATTATCCTAGTGATTGCCTTTGCCTTGCGTGCGTCGTTGTTGATCGTTGCTTTCCAGCACCCTGAGCGTGCTTTTCAGCTTGATTCTCTCACTTATGTTGAACCGGCACTTAAATTACTGGGCGAGGGACTATATCCTGAAACAGCATATCGCACGCCCGTATACCCGCTGTTCATTGCTGCCATTTACAGTGTTTTTGGCCCGCACCCTCAGGCCGTGATCGCAGGACAGGTGATAATCGGCATGTTTAGTGTTTTGCTGACCTATATTCTCGGACTAAGACTGGTCTGTAGGCGGACGGCGATCATCGCCGCGCTTCTCATGGCCATCAATGTCGAATCTATAACGCACACATTTTACATATTAAGTGAAACTCTATTTACATTCCTCTTATTGTTATCACTGCTGGCATTGATTCAATTCTGGCAGAAAGGTGGCAGGTTCTTGCTGCCGATCTCGG
>CAIJRY010000174.1 GCA_903823215.1 uncultured Spartobacteria bacterium | reverse complement strand
GGGCCAACCGAGGAGGTCAACTTGACCCGCACGTCATTGAAACGCTTCATGGGAGTCCATCCACTCTGGACAACATTGGTCAGTGTTCCGGAGGAGTTGTAGTAGACCCATGCCTGGGCGGAGGTGACCGGCACCACGACAACGGTGGAATTCGTGCTTCCCGACGGAGTGATCCGCAGAGTGATCGTGCCGCTTGCACCATCGGCGACGCAGTAGCGGATATTCAGCGAGTCAGCACTCTCCGCCACTGTCCAGGAGGCCGCGGCGTTCGTCGCGCCGAGCAGGATGCAGGTCCGGTTCCGTGTTTCAGAGGCAACGGAGGCCTTGTCGTAGTTGGTGGCAAAGAGCAGGGTCGCGGAGTTGGAGAGCACCGAGTTGGACTGGTCGTAAGTGAACCAGGGAAGTGTCGCACCCCGGGGAATGTTCTCCAACACGAACTGCTGCGAGGCGGTATTGTTCGAGGAAGCGTAGGTCAGGGTTCCGTTGCCGGTCGGAACCATGAGGTATTCGGACGGTTTCCAGACATTGGCAATCCTGAAGAATGTTCCGCCACTATCCGGGACAGGATTCCAGCGATGACTGACGAATGTCGACTGGAACGCTCCTACTTGCACCACGCCATTCTGGGCCTCCGAGTTCATGCTGTCCCCGGTGAGACGGTTCCTGATCCAGTATTGCCCCGAGTTGGTCGTCAGCTTCAGGTACCAGTGGGAACGCAAGTCGCGGGCATCAACACCCGTCTGCGTCAGAACACTTCCCGAGGAAGGATCCTCGTAAAGATATTGCCCTGTGGAAGGTGACTTGATGCGCACATACTCCATATCAAACGGATCGACATAATCGCTTGTAGCGAGCTGCGAAAAAGCGACCATTGGGACAAAGAAAACTGCGGCCCAGACACAATGGATCAAGGAGCAAATCGACCTTTGCATGCAGTTTTGGGGGGTCATTTCCCCGATACTATACCATACTATACATCAGACCAATCTTCTATCGTTAGAAAGATTGAAAAATTGAGCATCATGCAAAATTTTTATTAGAGCGTTTTAAATAATAATGTGGCCATCTATTTACGAGCGACATTGGTTGGATTGACCTGCCCCCCGAAAGTTGGACGGATTGAAAGTATAGTTTTGGTCCGATAGAAAGGACTGGAACGAAATGAAGAAGAGCAGATTTAGCGAAGAGCAAATTGTGGGTATCCTGAGGGAAGCCGGAGGAGGGACGAGCAACAAGGCGGTGTGTGCGAAGCACAACATCAGCGAGCAAACCCTCTATAACTGGAAGAGGAAATACACGGGGACGGAGGTTAGCGACGTGCGAGCCATGAAGGCGATGGTTGAGGAAAACGGTCGGCTCAAACGGATCATCGCCGATCTGGTAGTTCAGAACGACATCCTCAAATATGTGAACTCAAAAAAATGGTAAGCCCGTCGATCAAGAGGCGGGCTATGAGGCAAGTCATTGAAGAAGGGGTTGGCGGACAGGCCCAAACCTGTCGTGCCCTTGGACTGGCGCGGAGCAGCAGCTATCTGGTTGGCAGGGAAAGAGTGGAGGATCGGCGGTTGCGAAAAGAGATCGTTGATTTATCGGAGAAACAACCCCGCTATGGATATCGGCGCATCACCGCCCTGTTGCGCCGGGATGGGTGGAGAGTGAACCCGAAGCGAGTGCGACGAGTTCGGGAAGAAGAGGGCTTTAAAGTGAGTAAGAGACAACGGAAGATGAAACGCATCGGCATCAGCACAGCCGAGCGACAGAGAGCCAAGTATCCCAACCATGTCTGGAGCTGGGACTTCGTGGCCGACCAGACCAACAACGGGAGCAACTTCCGTGTTTTGACACTGATCGACGAATACACCCGGCAATGGCTGGCCGTCCATGTCGCCTGGAGCATCCTAGCCGTTGATGTCATCACCGTCGTCGAGGCGGCTATGGAACGCTATGGAGTGCCCGAACACATCCGCAGCGACAATGGCCCTGAGTTCATTGCCTATGCCATCCAGGACTGGCTACAGGAAAAGGGAGTGAAGAGCATTTACATCACTCCCGGCAGCCCATGGGAGAACGGCCATATTGAGAGCTTCCACGACAAGCTGCGCGACGAGTTCCTCAACCGGGAAATCTTCGGCAGCCTCCTGGAAGCAAAGGTGCTGACAGAGCAGCACCGCATCGAATACAACCAAGATCGCCCGCACAGTTCGCTCGGATATAGAACCCCGAACGAGGCGGCGGCATGCTGGAAGACTCCGTTACGGCCTTCGGCCTCCATTCCGTCTTCCAGCAACAACAACCAACACATCAACCAAGAGCCATTACTACACTTCTGATGTGTCCACTCCCAGGGGGCAGGTCAGCTCTCTGTTGTCTTGATGCTATTGCAATATTGGGATCAAGTCTTCTCTCAGGGAGTCGCGTTCCATGATTCTCTCAAAATCCAGATCGTGGGAATCGGTGCTCATTCGGATACCCTTCTTTCCTTTCTTGAGTTCCTGAGTTCC
>CAIJRY010000173.1 GCA_903823215.1 uncultured Spartobacteria bacterium | reverse complement strand
GCGGCAATATTCACCACATCCGCACTGAGTCGCATTGCGGCAAGCTCGAAGGAGATCCGGGTTCGTGTACTTGGCTCGACGAAGAGATTGATTAGTGTTTTTCCGCGCAATGCGGGAACTTTTTTCAGATTACGCTCCCCCACCCCTTTGAAGGCCGTGGCGGTGTCGAGGATGACACGGAGTTCCTCCTCGCTGTGATCGGCAAGTGCGCAGAGATCTTTGTGTGACCAGAGTTTCTTCATGCGATGTTCAGTTCCCGGCGAGTGGGTGGATGATGGTCACGGAATCGGCAACCCCATCCACTTCTTCAAAGCGAACACGGATACGATCTTCAGGTGCCGTGGGAACATTTTTCCCGACAAAATCGGCCCGGATCGGGAGTTCACGGTGTCCGCGATCCACCAAGGCGGCAAGCTGGATGCGTGAAGGACGGCCAAAAGAAGCAACGGCATCCATGGCGGCCCGGCAACTTCTTCCCGTGTAGAGCACATCATCGATGAGAATGAGCGGACGATCATCGAGATCGAGGGGAAGTTGTGTGGTCTCCAGAACACTGATCCTCATTCTGGTGGCCAGATCATCCCGGTGCATTGAGACATCAACGGTGCCTAGTGTAGGGGCGATCCCTTCGATCTCCGTGATATAGGCAGCAATGCGGGCGGCCACGATCTTGCCCCGTGTCGGAATACCTGCAATCACAAGACGCCTGAGGTCATGATTCTGCTCGATGATCTCATGAGCAATCCGACGAAGGGCCTTGCGGATCGCCTCGGAATCCATCACCTGGGTGACTTCCTCCGCTCGAAGAGGGCTGGATTTTTCCTTTTGCTCTGTTTGGTCGGTCATATTTTCCTTAGGGCCTCACAGGGCCTCTTTAAAGGATGGGTTTTAAGGATCGAAATTGGTTTCAGGCGGATTTTGGTGCAGGATCGGGTTATGTTCTCTGAAAAATAGTGCTGATTATCGGCCTCGCTTGGCAGAGGCCCGGGCGTAGCGCCAGGGAGTCCGGTGCTTGAGCATCCAATCAAGAAGAGCGCGTTCAAAACCTATATCCCGGCCTGCCTTCTCGCTTTCAAGCCACTTATGCCGGAGAATTTCCTCCCTTTCAGCCAGAAACTCACGGTAAAGCGTCGAGTTATTAAGCAGGTCACCGCCATGCATCGATGCAAGTGTGCGTGTCATTTAGAAAAGTGTAAGCTGATGGGGATTCCGTGTCAATGGCACCCCCAGGATTGATTACTCCATCCGGGTGCGTTCGCACCCTTGGAATGTCAGCAGGATGCCGACTCCAATATGGGCTCCCAGCACCCAGAGACAGAGACTGGCAGGTGAAAGACTGGTCTGAATCACCATGTTCACAATGTCATAGTAGCGTTCCCCCCGGAGGGTTTGAAGCATTCCCGACCAGCTCCAGTACGCTGCGATGAAAGGCCTGACGACCCACACTAACCAGGCGGGAAGTGCGAGAACGGCACCGGAAAGGGGGAGTTGAAATCCGACCAGATAGATCGAGGCGAGTGATGCCTGTTCAGCCGTTGCCATAAAACTGGAGATCGCAAGACAGATGCTTGTCATCGCAGCATTCACCAAAAACAGGAAGAGCAGCTGTTCTCCCAAATTTCCGGGAAACGAGCAAGTCACATGAATGAACACCCCCATCCAGAGCGATTGCACGGCGGAGAGGATGCCGAGGAATAGAATCTTACTGGCCACATAGGCTGAAATACTAAGCCCCGAGAGCTTTTCTTTTTCAAAAATGGGCCGTTCAGCCGCAATCTCACGCCCCGAGTTGTTAGCCCCCATCAGCGTCAGGAGAACGACTTCGAACATCACAATCCCTGAGACAAGGCTTCCCACCTTACTTGCCTGCACCAAAAAATCATGGGCTTCCTTGAGCTGCTGGATGACATTGAGGTCAAGCCCCATGCTTAGATTACGAATCTGGGGCAATCCGTTCCATCCGAAGATGGCCACGACGCAGGGAAAACCAAAAATGAGCCCCGCCTGAAGCCAGATCTGGGCATGACTGCGGAAGAAGATCCTGAATCTGCGATCCACCAGAGTGAGGAACTGGGTCACCATTCCGGGAGATGAAGGACCTTCCTCAGCGGCTTCGGAGTCAGGCTCACTCAAGTCTCCGGGTGTTCTCTCCGCGGGTACAATCCGGCAGCCGCACTCGGTGCAGTATTTGATTTTTTCAGAACATAGGGTGCCGCACTCCCGACACTTGACCAACTCGGGCTTTTTCTCCTCAGAAGGGATACTTCCCTCCATCCTCTCCAGAAAGGCCACGGAGTGTTTTTTCCATGAGTTTTGCCACCCTTCGGCATCCCTCTCGTCGAGCTGTGCATACACCAGATTGGGATCGTCCACACTGAAGTAATGCCCGAGATACGCAGGATTACCCTCATAGGCCAGCACTCCTTTATAAAGGACGATCACCGAATCATAGTCACTGAGATGCTTCAGGCTATGCGTCACCGAGAGCACAAGCCTGTTTCCCTCACGGGCAACCCGCCGCAACAATCCCACGATCTCATCTTCAGATTGAGGATCAAGTCCGCTGGTCACCTCGTCGCAAAGCAGAATCGGAGGACTGCTGACAAGTTCCATCGCGAGGGCCAGACGCCTCTTTTGTCCACCGGAGAGTACTTGGACACGCCTGTCCGCAAATTCAGTCATGCCCACTTCACTGAGAAGCCGCTCCACCATCTCCTCCCTCTCCTCGGCACTTTGACCGGCAACGCGCAGCCGTGCAGAGTAGTCAACGCACTCCTCGACCGTCAGTTCGTCATAAGCGATGCTGAACTGGGGAACATAGCCAAATTCCGAGGGCTTGAAATCCTCCTCGGAAAGATCCCTGCCATCCCATCGGATCATCCCCTCCTCATTCCCCGAGGAGATCCCCGCGATCATCTTGAGCAGAGCGCTCTTGCCGCAGCCCGACGGGCCAATGATGGCGACGAAATCCCCCCGTTTGAACTTGCACGAGATGTCGGAGAGCAGAAGGGGGGATTCCTCATCCGTTCCAAGTCG
>CAIJRY010000172.1 GCA_903823215.1 uncultured Spartobacteria bacterium | reverse complement strand
TCAAATGCATTTAGCGGAAATTCTAGGGGATTGAGATCGTAAGATGATATCAAGTTAGTGTCAGATGAGAGCAAAAAGCCCTGCCAATTAGAGGTATAAAGACCATTTTGCAAATTATTTAACGGATTTTCATAAAACCAATTATAACCGGACCTTGTCGGAGACGTATTCCAGTTAATAAAAACTGAGGAATATGCCTCTCCATTATTAGTACTAGTGAATAAGTAATCACCTACCTGAACTACAGATGTAGCACCAACTAAATTATATTGCAACTCTCCACCGGAAGGTGAATTTCCCCATCTTGGGGATGAGAGCGAACTAAAATTTAGGGTTACTGATATGTTTGCACCATTGGTTACAGTATTATCCCAGAAACCATCAGAAAAAAACGGTCACCGTTCCATTAAGTGTCCATGTGATATCATTGTCTGCCTTCGCATATCCGGCGAACACAAGGCTTGCGGTAATCGCAAGAGCGAGGATGGATTTTTTCATGTGTTGGGGATTTAGAGTGCGTGACTAAGCCTTCTTTTTTCGCCTAGCAACAATCAGCAGAGCCAGCGCGCCAAGGCCGTAGAGAGCGTAGGTGGAGGGTTCAGGGACTGATTGTATTGCCAATCCACCTGAAACACTTAAACCTGATACAAGATTAGAATTTATAAGCGTCCCTTCCGTGGAATACTGGACAAGATGTCCTAACCCATAGTTTGTACCAGTACTGAAATCTAAAACATAAAGATTTGTACCTGAGGCAGCAATCCCGCGGGGATTACTCAATCCTGAAATCAAACTCTCATTAGCAACAGTCCCATCAAGATTGTACTGACTGATACTTCCGTACCAATTTGCCACATAAAAGTTAGTGCCACTAATAGCGAAACTTTCCGGTCGATTATAGTCGGTAATAAAGTTGGAGTTTACTACCGATCCATCTAGATTATATTCAGATATACCATAAGGATTTCCACGGCTTGCTACAAAGATATGTGATCCGTAAACTTGAATTGCTGACGGACTGTTCAGACCAGAGATTAGTGAGGAATTGACCGTTGAACCAGAAATTGTATATTGACCTATCGTTCCGCTTGAGGAACTACCTACATACACAGAACTTCCTGTTACAAAGACTGAATCAATATTACCCAAACCTGATATTAGTGATGAATTTACTGTCGTTCCATCAGTATTAAAAACTCCAACAGATCCGCTATTCCAATCAGCGATGTAAATTCTACCATCTGATATTGATAGTTGTTGTGGAAAATTCAGCCCAGTCAGAAGTGTATTATTAATGACGGACCCATCAAAGTTATATTCACCGACCCTTCCATTATATGTAACAAATATCTGTGAGTATGAGGGGACAGGAGACAATATTGCCAACAAACTGATTGCAAGAGCGAGGATGGTTTTTTTCATGGTTTTTGGATTTAGAGTGTTGTGACTAAGCCTTCAGTTTACGCCTCGCAGCAATCACCAGCACCAATGCACCAAGTCCTAGGAGAGCATAGGTGGAGGGTTCGGGGACGGTAGTCAGCTGGGCAGTAAGTGAAGACCCAACACTGCCAACACTGATATTTCCAAAAACACCGCCACTTGAAAGAACATCGATATTAAATGCGTAATCTCCGTTTAGGTAAGAATTGATAGATTCTCCGCCTGTAAACAGCGTGTTTGACAATATACTAATACCAGTAAAGCCTGAAAGAGGAGTGCTGGAAAGGAATTGGAACTTAATTGAATCGAGTGATGTGATCGGCACAGTTGCTGGGTCGATCCCCGTGCGATAGCGATTAATTACTGTGTTACCTTTCAAGGTAATGGTTAATAGTCCCGAAGAAGTGAGAGATTCCTGAAAAGGGAGAAAATAGCCATTGTTGAAAAGGGGACTGTTGTTAGTAGGTATATCGGAATATCCCGAACCATCTCCAGAATAAAGACTGTTATTAAGATAACCGAGAACACTGAAATCAGCATTTGTTATTGATTGCGCATTAGCTGAAACTGAAATAGCACCGAATAATGCTAGGATTGTAAGCGCAAGGATACGGTTTTTTGTTATCATTGTTTTTTTGGTTTTTCGTTGTTTTGCTCTAAGAAATCTTACGCCTTGCTGCAATTACTAGAGCCAGCGCACTAAAACCGAAGAGGGCGTAGGTCGAAGGTTCGGGGACGAGCACGACCTGTCCATCCAAGGCCACGCCAAAGGTGCTATTGTGGTCAATAACTGCCCAGACCTGATCGTTCACCGTATCAACTCCATAGGCTCCCAGCATGTTTGTCCGATTCCACCCACCGTTTGAAGAAAGGAAATTCTGATAGGACATGCTATAGCCTCCCGCAAGCGATCCATCAGCACCATGATCGCCCAAAGTTGCTCTTTTCCATGTATTATCATTGAGATCCAGCCATCCCAGATAGTAGAGATCCGGAGTTGATCCTGCTGGTATGCGACCATCCATCTGCATCACGAGCATGAAGGTCGTTCCATCCAATCCGTCAATATGGAGCGTACCGTCAGCGTTTATGTGGGAAGCCAGGGTGGCATCCGAGAAGACATCGCCCGCTGGAAGAAAGCAATCGAGATTATTGCCTGTGAAACTTTCCCTGATTCCACCGTAGTTGCTGAGACTCTGACCGGAACTGAAGACCTGTTCGTAAACTGCCGAACTGCTTCCCACATAAACAGAGTTTGTTACTGCGACTCCGCTCATGGCACGGAAGCGTCCGTTATTGATAATCCGGATCGGAGCACTGCCCAGTGCGCTGCTAGTGGCAGCCTGAACTGTGCCACTGCTGACTGTCGTTCCACCTGAGTAGCTACTGGTGGAGTTCAAAGTTAAGGTGCCTGAGCCATTCATGTTCAAGCTCCCGGTACCAGTCACCGAGCCGGTGAAGTTACCTCCCTGCGTTGTGACCGCTCCCCCGCTGGTGTTGACGGTGCCAGAGGAGAGTGTGGAGACAGTTGCTCCATAGCCTCCCGTATTGAGCGTAGAACCTGCCAGCGTATCAACCTGTGCGGTGCCTGCACTGCTGTCGATGGTTCCTCCCGATGCTGTGGTCACATTGACCTGCTGACCACTACCAGCCGTGACGGTGCCACCTGATACTGCTCCCTGTGATACCTGATTGGCCCAAGTTCCCTGAAGGGTTGAAATCTGAGGCCCCACGAACGCGTCAAAAGAAACCTGGGGATAATATCCTCCTCCTCCTCCAAGGTAATAACTCAGAGTATACTGCTGACCAGGGGTGGTCGATACTGCCTGCGCGATACCATCCCATCCTCCGACTGACCCATCATACCACCAATAATTTCCTGAATGAGGATTTCCGTAATAATAGCTATTAGGAGACCCACTCGCCACTCTTCCAGCTGCACCGAGTCCCTGTTGGCCCACCAAAGACCAGCTAGAATAACTTCCCGTCTCAAAACCACCATTTGAGACGAGGTTAACTCCATTGCTACCGGTGAATGAGATATCATCAAATCCCCAGTAGGAGGGATCTTGGCGGAAAAAGAAGGAGAGATAGGTCGTGGTGTTAACCGCGGTAACATTGAAGCTATAGTGGGTGTATCCTGACGATGCGCTTTGAGTCAGTGAAGAGACATTCTGAGCTGTTGCGGGCAATACGCTTCCGAGAAGGAGGCAGAGCAATCCTAAAGTTTGAACATTGCTTTTTGTTTTCATTGTTTTTTGGTTTTTTCGTTTTTTTGGTCTAAGAAATCTTACGCCTTGCTGCTATCACCAGAGCAATCGCCCCGAGTCCGAAGAGGGCATAGGTCGAGGGCTCAGGGACTGCGGAAAGCTCTGCCACACGGAACCCGAATTGTGTGCCCGAATTGCCAGCTGGGAGGCTATATCGAATCGAAGATTGCAAGAATAAGTTCCCAGCTGCCAAAGTAGTACCGCGAGCAGTGCGATCCGCTGAAGGATCTGTATTAGCTCCAGAGTAAGCACTCTCTACCAACTGATAAACGTTACCTCCCTGTCCCATGGTACCGTAGGGGCTGAGTCCACCAGCTTGAAACACGGAGGCGGGTTCTTGGGGATAGCTTTGGTTATAGACTGCAGTATTGGCATTGGTGCCGCTCGCCACTGCCGTCGGAGCTGTATTACTTCCCGTTGGATAGAGGAAGTAGTTTGTTCCAGTAGGATTATAATAGGCGGCCTTATACCATTCGTTCTCACTCGGGAGGACATAGAGGGCTAGGCTGTTACGAAAGGGATTGCTCGCATTATATCCTGATTGTCCCGAGGACCAGAGAGCCATCGTATAGGCTCCACCGCTATAGGTGAGATTATAAGCTGCCTGATGTCCTGTACTAGTATTGAGCCAGTTCACAAAGGCTGCTGCCTGATACCAAGAAAGATTCGCTGCTGGCTGATCCCCACTCCAATATCCGTTGCCGAGTCCCAGCACTCCATTGGAAGTAGCCGCATTGAGTTGGTTCACGGAGATGTCATAGGTGCCGATTGAGTAGTTGTAACCCACAGCTCCGTAGCCTGTGGCATCAGCGGCATTGCCCGCATTGCCAATCGAAGTGAAGTCGATTGAGAAAGTGTTACCCCCATTGCCGAAAGTATCGGCTCGGAGTGTTGTGCCAGTGAGAGCGGAGAGAAGCCCCACGGTGAGGAGTGACTTGGCAAGGATGGTTTTCATGGTTTCAGGTTTTCGAAGGTCAGTCAGCGTCTTCATTGATTGGGGTTTTTAAGGTCTTGGTTGTCGGTTCAGGCAGCGTTTTTTGTGCAAAACGCTCTCAATAACGATAGTTTTAGAGGAAGTTCAATATAAATATTGTTGCAATTTTGCCATTTTGTGATAGCGCCCCATTGGGACTCCTTATTAAGTCCTTCGAACTTCTCTGAACCGGATGGGTGAATGGAACGTCATGGATACGTATTTGGTTGGGGTGGTTTATGATGCGCTTCCCTCACCCCGTCCACCCCCCAAATCAGGGGGTGGGGCGGCATCGAACTATCTTACCTGTCCCCACCGTTGCCCTGATAGAACTTACGCAGGAGTTCGGGATGGGACTGCACCGAGAAGTGACGGTAGATTTCCTTGATGTAGCCGGAGAGGGTATTCTCGGTGATCTCAAGATCGGCGGCGATCTGCTTGCGGCTACAACTCTGGAGGAGAAGTTCGAGGATAAGCCGTTTGCGAGGGGAGAGCTTGGGAACCGAGACGGCTCGATCATCCGGCCATCCCATCTCATGGAGCCAGGGAACCTCACTCAAGATGATGTGGGCAATACGGCCGTCGCGGGCAGAGAAAGCATCGGCAGAATATCTGCGATAGATCCCAATACCACTGACCGATTGCTGATTGATCGGACGATAGGAGACGATCACGCTGCCAATACCGGCCTCCTTCCATAATCTTGCACCGGGATCTTCCGAGTCTCTCCAGTGCCCATACTGATGAAAGGAAACCTGTTCCAAAGTGCGGGTAAGGTGAATTTTTTCTGCATGCAATTCGTTGATGACATCTATGGTAAGTTGGTGAGTAACTGGTGCTTCTACGGCGAGCCAGTACTTTGCAATCAATTCTTCGGAAAACCCTCCCATGGTGGCACCGATATAGACGGGCGGTTTACCCTGCTCGAATTGTGGCGCGAGCCCCCACCCCCAGTAATCAGCCTCTATCAGCCGGCAGAGGCCATCCATGAGATAGCGTTTCTTCTCAGAATGATCGCCCGGAAGTGCCGCCACTTCGCCAAGGAGTCGGACGATGGCTCGCACATCGGGCTCTGAAAGTGTCACATGGTCTTTGCTAATTTTTGGCATACCTGCGCACACCGTTAACAATGATCTGCCTGAAAGGCCAAGAAATTCAGAAACCTAAATCATTCAGGATTACTCTTGTTTTCCTTCACCTCGGAGACGATCTCTCCCTCGGCAAGCTGCGTCTTAATTTTTTCGCCGATACTAACCTGATCGGCACCGGTGATCACTTTTCCATCGCCGTTCCGGGTGATGCTAAAACCACGCGCCAGCGTAGCCTCGGGACTGAGCGCTGAGAGTGCCGACTGGAGTCTGGCATATCTTCCGATTTCCCGCTCCAGACGATGGCGGATTTGTAAACCGAGCTGGGTCTCCACTGTTGCCATGATCTGGCGGTTGCGCACGAGTTGCTGCCCCGGATGAGCAGATCCAAGGAGCGCTGCAGCCGTGGAGAGGCTTGCAGTGGATTGCTCCATTCTGCGATCCATGATCGAGGAAAGAACCTCCTCCAACCGGTCGCTGGTCTGACGCGCTTCATCAAGACTGCGGAGAGGATCTCGAAAGAGTGCTGATCCACTCAGGCGGTGCTCTGCTGCATGATGGCGTTCCAGGCTGGCCGAGGCCTCCCGACCGATTCTCGCAACGAGGGCACGGGAGCGATCAAGTAGTTCCACGGCATCGGCAGCCAGCAACTCGGCAGCAGCACTCGGCGTGGGGGCGCGAAAGTCGGCGACAAAATCAGCAATCGAAAAATCAATCTCATGCCCCACCGCGCTAACTACCGGAATGCCCGATGCCGCGATCGCGCGCGCCACAATCTCTTCGTTAAATTCCCAGAGATCCTCCAGACTTCCCCCTCCCCGCGTCACGACGATGACATCGACGGAACCGATTGCCTCGGAGGCAGATGAAAAATCTGAAATCGCAGCAGCAATTTCAGCAGCAGCACCCTTCCCCTGCACGCGCACCGGAGCGATCACCACTTGCAGCCCCGGATGACGGCGATGCAGGACTTGCAGAAAATCTCGGATGGCAGCACCAGTGGGAGAGGTCACCACACCTATCCTGCGCGGAAAACGAGGCAGCGGGCGTTTGAGTTCCTGATCAAAGAGTCCCTCTGATTCAAGACGGCGTTTGAGTTCCTCAAAACGAGCCTGCAATACTCCCTCTCCCTTTGGCTGCACGAGCCTGACCATGAGTTGGTACTGTCCTCGCGGTTGATAGACACTTACCTGCCCGTGGAGCTGCACGTAGAGTCCATCCCTCAAAGTGACGCTGCCATGACCCGATGCCACGCGGGAGAAGAGAACGCACGAGAGTTGTGCCGTCTCATCCTTCAGGGTGAAGTAGATGTGACCGGAAGCCTGCCGACGAAAATTGGAGATCTCACCCTCGACCCAGACCATGCCAATTTCCACTTCCAGCAAACTAGTGATGCGGTGAGTCAGCTCGCCCACACTCAAAACCTTGGGCCTCTCCGGCTCGGGCTCGATCACTCTAGCGTCGGATTTAGCGTCGAGAATAGTATGCTTGCGGGGTAGTTCCCGCTCCTTTGCAGCAGCCCCTTCCTTCTTGGGAACGTTGCCTGTTTGTGCAGGAACCAGCTTCGGCAGGATCATTCCCATGTCGAACCCCAGCTGCTCGGTAATCTTGACGATACGACGCGCCATTTTCAGACAAGTTGCTTCCTCAGACCGTCAAGCAGTCTTGCGAGACGCTTCGGGATATCAAGCTCCTCCAACAGATCCTGCCTTACCACAGGATCAGCAATGAGTGTCGAGGCCACCAGATCAGTGATCACTCCGACATTGGTAATCTGACAAAGGTAGTCTTCAAACTGTGAAGGAAGTTCCATTCCCTGTTCCTTGAAGCGCGCGCAGAGAGCATGGAGTTTGGTGATCTGGAGAGCGGTCTCCTCCGCGCCCTCCCCATGGTGATCGATACTCTGGAGAGGCTCGATACGGGCCGTCCGATAGGGCTCGGTCTGCTGCCATCCGGTGATCTTCACACGACTCACTCCCTGCAGAATCAGATTGGACGTTCCATCAGCATTGCGAATACAGGCCCTGATCAAGCCGGCTCCAGCAACTTCCTCCACCAGATGCTCCTCCTTGTTCCTGGGCATCGCCAAAGCCACCATACGGTCTGTTCCAAGGGATACCTCCAGCATCGAGCGATAGCGCGACTCAAAGATATAGAGCGGAAGCAGGGCATTGGGAAAAAGAGTCACCCCGGGCAACACCATCACGGGTAGCGTGACGGGAAGTTCCTCTATATTCTCCTTGGGCACGGAATGAATACTACGCAATCCATCCCGGGGCATAAACCCCAAATCGTTGGTTTTCCGTGAAAGCACTTTGCGGGTCACTTTCTGATGGACGCGCGGAGCAAGAGATTGCATCCTTCATGGCCCGTCATCTCGTGATGGGAAAAACAACGGGTAGGTACCGAAGTGGCCAAACGGGGCGGACTGTAAATCCGCTGGCATCGCCTTCAGTGGTTCGAATCCACTCCTGCCCAGTCTTTTGTTTTAACAAAACTCACTGAATTTCAGTGGATGAAGAACTTCAGTTCGACTGCCCCTGCGCGGAAGCGCATTTGATCAGACTGAGCCAAGCGAAGGGCTCTTGCAGAGCGTTGGGCATGGCCCAAGGATCATCCACTCCTGCCCAGTCTCTTTTGGATCTCAGGCGTTACGCCGAAGGGCGGCGAGCAACACGCCGATTCCGATCGTAAGCAAGGCCCATGCCGAGGGTTCCGGTACGGCGAGCGGCCCAAGTCCGATCAGACCATTACTAAGGTCATAGGTCACCTGCTGGTTGTCAAAGAAGTAGAGACCCGCATTGTAATTGAAGAGGTTTGCATGCGTCGTTCCAGTGTCCTGAACCATCACGATGCCATTTTCGCTGGAGTAATCATTGCCATTGGTCAATGTCCCGATGCTGTAGACCGTCACCGAATTTCCTTGGGTATTGGTCGCCGTGAGCGAAAGCGTCAGCCCATTCGACAGAAAGGCATGAGTGTTTGTATCACCGGCAATCCAGTCGCTAGGGAAAGGTGGATTGGTGGCGTTCTGTGTATTGTGGATGTTGGGCGTTGCGCCGGTATCGGTGATGATGCCGATATTGGTGCTGTAATTGCTGCCCGTGGCAG
>CAIJRY010000171.1 GCA_903823215.1 uncultured Spartobacteria bacterium | reverse complement strand
GTCAGATTTACACAATATCCATCCTCACTTGGAGCGACCTTCATGTCGCTCATGGAAAAATCCGTGTAACTTAGCCCAAATCCAAACGGGAACAGGGGATCCCTTCCCAACCGGTCATAACCGCGGTATCCGTAGAAAATTCCCTCATGATAGGTGACAACCGGGGAATCCTGTCCCGGCGGAAAAAATCCGGGATAATCGTGGAAAGAAGGATTGCCTTCAATGGCACGGTCAAAAGTGCAGGGAAGGTGACCGGAAGGGGTTGCGTTGCCAAAAAGTATCGATGCAAGGGCTGTTCCCGCACTTTGGCCGAGATACCAAGTCTGCAGGATGACCGGCACCTGTTTCATCCATGAACTCATATCGACGGCCCCCCCGCCGCTCAGCACAACGATGGTGTGCGGATTCACAGATGCGATTTCCCTGATCAGTTTTTGCTGGTTGAGCGGCAGGGCAAAACCCCGGTCATAACCTTCCGCTTCTGTCTCGGGGGTGAGTCCGACGCAGACAATGGCGGCATCGGCTCCCTTGGCCGGAAGAACTCCGGTGGATTCCTCAGGTACCGAGTTCACATGAACGGCCACTCTTCTTGTGAATCTTCCTACTTCGTTGGCCGTCACACGAAGCGGTAGGCGCTCTCCCTTGAGGGCGCTGATCACATAACTCTCAGGATTGCCAAGTTCCTTGTCACCAAGTCGGATTTCTGGATGTCCCTCGGAGAGCAGCTCATAATTGCCATTTTCGGGAATCTCAATTTCGGCATCCCAGATCACCCGACCCTCCTTCTCCTTGGGTATTCCCCTTGGTGGAGAGTGCGGAGTCCATGAAATGTCAATCCGGGATGGTTTTGAACTGGTGACTCTTGTCATGTTTTTTTCGGTCACGGTCACCAATTGGCGTATATTGACAATCCTTGGGGGAAGGGGAACCGGCTTTGTAAAATCGAGAAAATCAGAGACTGAAAAATGCGGCGTCAATGGCATCGGAGCATAAATCACCTGAGTGCTCTTGGGCAGGGCGTGTCGTATCCCCTCCAGAAAACTGACTTTGCGGAATGGCGTGACACCCCCACTACCGCCACCTACTGCGGGGGTATCCTGTGCATTGGGACCATATACAACGATGCGCTTCATGCGGCTTGGATCAAGGGGTAGGAGATTGGTCTCGTTTTTTAGGAGAACGATGGATTTCGTAGCCACATCGAGTGCCAGTGCGTCATTTTCAGAAGAGTCAAGGGGCAGATCTTTGCGCTGCTGGGGGCGGTCGAAAAATCCCATCGAGACGATCATTCTGAGTTGTCTGCGAACGGCATCGTCGAGCCTCTCGATCGAGAGCGAGTGATTGCGAAGTGCCTCCGTCACGCTTTCCTTGTTCACATGAAAATCCATGGGCATCTCAAGATCGAGCCCCTTGGCGATGGCTTCCACCGACTGAGTCGCCCACCAGTCCGACATCACCATCCCGGGAAACCCCCATTCCCCTTTGAGTACCCCATTCTGAAGCCTGTCATTGGCGGTGCTTGGAAAGCCATTGAGACGGTTGTAGGCCGACATCACAGACCAGACGCCCCCTTCCTTGATAGCCCATTGAAAAGGCTGAAGATAGATCTCACGCAGCGTCTGCTCATCCATCACGGCCTCGATCTCCATACGCCTCCATTCCTCGTCATTCCCGACAAAATGCTTCACCGTGGCGGCCACCCCCTGACTCTGGAGCCCCCTGATCCAATTGGCGGCGATGATGCCTGTGAGAAAGGGGTCTTCTCCGTAGTATTCAAAGTTCCGGCCATTGAGCGGAATGCGCGCGATATTCACTCCCGGCCCCAGTTGGATATGAATGCCGCGAGCGCGTGCTTCACGACCAAGGGCCTCGCCGTAAAGATACGCCAGATGCGTATCCCAGGTCGCGGCAAGTGCGATGCCACTCGGGAACGAGCAGGCCGGACCATGGGCACGGATGCCCTGCGGTCCGTCGGCCATGATCAGTTTGGGGATTCCAATTCTGGGGATGCCGACTGTGGACATCCCGTCAAAACTGTCACCCGCCAGTAGTCTTATCTTCTCATCGAGTGTGAGCTTTGAGAGAAGTCTCTCCACGCGGTTTTCCACTACGGAGGAGGGTTGTACGGAGGGGTAGGGGGATACTGCAAACAGTGGAACCGCTAGTGTTAGGAAAAGAGAGGGGAGTAAACTCCTGAAAGCGATCATCAGGTGGAGGTATTCTGCCCTATCTAAACCTCAGTACTGGAGTCCGTCGAACGATTTTACCTGATCCAGAATCACTTCGGCGATCATCGGATCAGTGCCGATGGCGCTGCCGTAGTAGAGATTTTTACCGTGTAGCTTGTGAGGATTGTGCTCGAAGACCTCGGATTCACTGGCTGCCGGGCCGACCTCTTCGCGGATGCCGAGCAGGACGGGAATATCCTGATAGCTGTGCAATCCGTCGCTGATGAAGAAAGGGAGGACGACGACATTCTGTTGTGAGGTGATGCCTGCCCAGTCGCTCACAAGCGGTACATCCTCCATCGGTTCCATCGTGCAGGGGAGCACCTCGGCATAGATGCCGAAGGCGGCGATCAGAGCGGACTGGAGTTTGACCGCATCGGAGGATTGCCGGTGAAGATTCGTGCCGTGACCGACAAGGAGCAGGCTTGTTTCAGAGGGAGGGATTTTTTGCGCTGTTTCCGCCGCTCTCTTGAGTAGCACGGAGGTCATCGAGGGGTGACTCCCGACCGGTTTGCAATAGTAGATCACTTTCTCCTCGCGTCGGGTGATCGGACCATCCAAGGCCAGTTCGCGCGGAATCACCGTCTGGGTGAAGTACCCCTCGCTGATGAAATTCGGCACAATGAAAATCTCCTGCGATTTCAGTTCCTTCAGCGCATCGTGGAGACGGGGGTCCTCTTTCCAGAAACAGCAGCGTACCTCGTCAAAGATTCCTTTTGCATGGATCACCTCGGCCAGCAGCCTCGTCGGTGCGCTGGAATCAGGATTAGTGGTGGAGCCGTGGCCGATCAGGATAAGAGCTGTGCCGGGACGCCGATTCATTGTTGATGTATTAAAACAGTTCGGCCAGCGCATCCCGGATGGCGGGTTGAAGGGCCCGGGGGCCATCACCACCGAGGCGTTCGTCGACTTCTTCCAGAATTCTGATGTGGGCGATGACTTCCTTGCGTTCGTAGGGGCCTCCTGCCGCTTCGCAGAAATGGGTGCGGCAGCCAAAGGGCCTTCCCGCATAGACCATACAGCGGGAAGTGTAGGGATGGAGTAGTGGGCAGGCTCCGTCGGCTCTCTCTGGAAGCTTCGTCCGACCGGCGGCGCGGAGAGCCTTTGCGGCAACAACTGCCTCACCCTTCGTTAGCATTGGTGTCTTGCCCGTGATTTGGAAGCGGCAGCATTCGGTCTGGAGTGTGCAGTTCCGCTCGGGAGGATTGGTGGAGAGATCCTCATAGACCTTCTTCACGATGCGGGCAGTCTCGATCATCTCCACATGGGGATCTTTACTGCTGGAAAGGGGATTTCGTCGGCGCATGAAAATTGAAGGGTAGTAAATAGGAGAAGGAAGATCAGAGGGAGATCCCAGCAGCATGGGCGCTGGCCCAGGCCCATTGGAAGTTATAACCGCCGAGCCAACCGGTGACATCCACTACTTCGCCGATGAAGTAAAGGCCCGGGACTTTGCGTGACTCCAGCGTCTTGGAAGAGAGTTCGCTGGTGTCGATACCCCCAAGCGTGACTTCAGCCTTGGGATAGCCCTCAGTTCCGGAAAAGGATTCCTGCCAGGAGTGAAGAGAGGAAATGAGAGTGATGATCTCGGATTTGGAGTACTGGGCCAGTGGTTTATCGAGGGTATGGCGTGCGCACCAAGCCTCGGCAAAACGGCGCGGCCAGAGGCGTGCGAGAATCTGTAAGGGGGTGGAACCAGTGCACTGGGCAGCAGAGAAGGTGGCGATCTGTTCTTTGGTTGGCAGGAGATCAAGGGACAAAGTTTCCCGATCATGCCAGAAAGAGGAAATCTGAAGGATCGCCGGACCACTCACTCCCCGATGGGTGAAGAGCATCGCTTCCTCAAAGGATGCCCCCGCGTGCGTGATTCGGACAGGAAGAGCTACCCCGGCCAGGGATTCGTAGAAAGCATGTTCGGGCGGATGAAAGGTGAGGGGAACGAGTCCGGGACGAAGGGGCGTGACCATCATGCCGAATTGTTCGGCAATCCCGTAGCCGAAGCCTGTTGCTCCAAGCTTGGCAAAGGAAAGTCCGCCTGTGGCGATCACAAGGGCACTGCTTACAAAGCTGCCCCGTGTCGTTTCAATTTTAAACCAGTCGTTTTTTCCGATCCGATTGACGCGGCAGTCGCAGAGAATGCGGACTCCCGCCTCGGTGCATTCCTCCAAGAGCATGGTGATGATTTGTCGCGAGCTCCCATCACAGAATTGCTGCCCAAGTTTCTTCTCGTGGTAGCCGATGCCATGCTTCTCGACAAAGGCGATGAAATCCCACGGGGTGAAGCGTGCGAGGGCCGATTTGCAGAAGTCGTGGTTGCCGGAAAGGTAGTTTCCGGCTCCGGCATGGATGTTGGTGAAGTTGCATCGGCCTCCGCCGGATATCTCAATCTTCTTCCCGACGCGCTCATTCTGCTCCAGAAGCAGGACGCGTTTGCCCCTATACCCCGCTGTCAGGGCACAGAACATGCCGGCGGCACCGCCACCGATTACCACGACATCATACTGTTCCCGTTCCTGAACCACACCTATGAATGGCATTGTCAGCCGCCCAGTGACAATCCAATCGGAGAATTCTTTTGCCCTTATGAGGAAGCGCTGGATAAATCTCATGATGGCCGCTGAAGAGTATTTGGTTGGTTTCCAAGGCGTGAAGTGCAGAGGCAATACCCCTGCGGTCTTGCCCCAGCGAGCAACGCCGGAAAACACCAAAATACTCACAGCCCCAAGGGGTTGCGGAGATAACGGAGCCGGAGGCTGTGTTGGCTTCGCGCTTACAGCCCGCTGCGGGGATGCGCGCGCGAAGCCGTCTTGCCTGCGGCCCATGGCTTGCCCGGCCGTTGCTTCGCATCCGTTACGGCTTCCCGCAACGGCCTCAATGAGATTTAATCAGCTCTTCCTTAATGGGTGACGGCAGGCCCTTCCCGGGGTAGTCTCATGAGATTCCATGGAAAAACAACGATTCGACGGTCTAGGCCTCTCTCCCGAAATTCTCAAAGCGGTTGCCCAACTCGGCTTTGAGGAAGCCACTCCGATCCAGTCGGCGGCTATCCCCGTGCTGCTTGCCGGTGGTGATCTTGTGGGACAGTCTCAGACCGGTTCGGGAAAGACGGCCGCCTTTGCCATTCCTGCGATTGAAAAGGTCGATCCGCATAGCAAGGCCGTCCAAGTGCTCATCATGTGCCCGACCCGCGAACTTGCCGAACAGGTCGCCAACGAGGTGCATCAGCTCACCGCCTTCAAGCGTTCGATTCATTCCGTTCCGATCTATGGTGGAGCCTCCTACGACCGCCAGCTTTTTGAACTCAAAAAAGGGGTGCAGATCGTCATCGGCACACCAGGACGCATCATCGATCATCTGGAGCGTGGCACTCTGAAGCTTGACCAACTGAAGGTGGCCATTCTCGACGAGGCGGACCGGATGCTCGATATGGGTTTCCGCGATGATATCCAGAAAATTCTCGATGCCACGCCGCAGGAACGACAGACCGTCTTTTTCTCTGCCACACTTTCCGGTCCGATCCGCCAGCTCATCAATCGCTATTCGAATAATCCGCAGACAGTCGCCATCGAACGCAAGGATGTCGCGGCTCCCGCGATCGACCAGTGGTTTTACGAGATTCCACCCCGTGGCAAGACTCAGTCACTGATCCGCCTCGTCGATTATCATGGCTTCAAGCTAGGGATTATTTTCTGCAACACGCAGCGGATGGTTGATGAACTTGCCGATGCGCTGCTTGCGCAGGGATTCTCCGCGGACCGTCTGCACGGTGGTATTACGCAGGCCCAGCGCACGCGGGTGATGAACAAATTCAAAAACTCGGAATTCGAATTTCTCGTCGCCACCGATGTCGCCGCGCGCGGCATTGATGTTGAAGATCTGGAGATCGTGATCAATTACGATCTCCCTCACGATCCCGAGGATTATGTCCACCGCATCGGACGCACCGGGAGGGCAGGGCGCAAGGGCATGTCCGCGACCTTCGTGAGCGGCCGCGATATTTACAAGATCCAGTATCTGGAAAAATTCACCCATTCGCGTATCCGCAAAGGAACAATTCCCACGCCTGGTGAGGTCGAGGGGCGACGCTCCGAGCTAATGCTCGAGAAAGTGCGCGATCTTCTCACCTCTGGAAAATTCAGCGACCAGATGCAGTTCACCGACCGCCTGATGGAGGAGGGATTCCAAGCGACCGAAGTCTGCTCGGCCCTTTTTTCGATCCTGCTCGGACAGGATGCCACAGGAGGAGACCAGCAGCAGTTGCCTCAGACGGTCAAGCAATTACCTAGAGATGAAGATCGCAACTATGAGCGGGAGCGTGATGCGGGATTTGATCGGCCCCGTTTTGCCAATAAAAAATCCTTTCTTGATAAGGGGCCTGCCGGTGCGGTGAAGCCTGCCTTCAAAAAAGGCTTCAAAAAAGGCTTCAAAGGGCCCATATAGAGAAAACAGCGGGCGGATGTTTTGGAAGTCTCCGTGATGTCCATTTCAAGCCTCAGTAAAATAATTGTCATCGCATTCAGTGCGGTTGCCTTCGTCTCCTGCGGGTCTCTTCGGGGAGAGGTGATACTTCCTTCAATTTTCTGTGATCACATGGTTCTGCAGCATGGAGCGACGCTTCCTGTCTGGGGAAAAGCCTCGCCCGGAGAGGTGCTCACCGTTTCCATACTGGGTCATAGTGCCAAGACCATTGCCGCATCCGACGGTAATTGGCGAGTCACACTTCCTCCTCTCGTCGCTTCTTCGATTCCCCAACATCTTATCGTCCAGGGGAATAATCGCATTGAAATCCAGGATGTGTTGATCGGCGATGTCTGGATCTGTGCAGGCGATTCTAATATGGAATATCCCCTTTCCGAATCAACCGGTGGAAGGGATACGCAGGGTGAGCCTCCCGACCATAACCTGAGATTTTTTTATACTCCGAAAAGCCTCTCCGAAAATCCCAGTCGTTCCACCCGTGGACGATGGATGACATCTTCCACACAGAATTCCCCGAGCTTCTCCGCAGTGGGATATTTCTTTGCCAGGGATCTCAGAAGTTCACAACACCTTCCGATTGGGATCATTCAATGCACTGAGGACGAATCTCCAGCCCAGACGTGGGTGAGTCATGGAGGGCTTTCCAAGAAACCATCTTTCTCGGGCTATCTGACGGAAAGGGTGTCGCAAACAGCAGATCAGAAGACGCCCTCGTCACTTTTCAACCGATTGATGCTTCCATTGATTCCTTATGCCATTACCGGCGTGATTTGGTATCAGGGC
>CAIJRY010000170.1 GCA_903823215.1 uncultured Spartobacteria bacterium | reverse complement strand
CGCTCCGGCATGTAGTTCTTTCCGATACAAAGAACGACTGGACGATTGATGCCTGGCAGATCCAGAGGGCGAAGTTTGGAGTATTCGCTAAAGAGAACGCTGTAATCCGGTCCGCTGTGAGGCCACTCGGCGGTCAGGGCGGTCTTTCCAGCCCATGCCAGATCGTTGATCCAGGGAAAACGATATCGCCCCAAATAAGGGAGCCACATCACGGGTTCCAGTTCCGGCGCATAAAAAGAGATCACTCCTGCAAACTGATAGCTTGAAAGACAGAGGAAGTCGGCTCCTGACTTTTTGAATTCCTCCGCCAAGGTGCGAGCTACAATCTGCGGCCCCAGAAACTCTTCAAGGCGGGTTTGCAATTCACAGAAACTTTTCTGCGCCAAGACAGCAAGTTGTTCCGACTGAGGAATAGGGCTGAGGCAGTTTTTCAAAAATTCCGTGTTGAAGGAAAGATTTTGAATCGCAATCGGCGAATCGGCCGGTAGACAGAGATATCCAACCCCAATCACAGCACCTCCATCAGCAATGAGCAGAAGGATCAATGCTGCATGTCGCCATGATTTACCATAGCGCTCCCAGTCAGCCGCCACGAGGATAAGTCCAGTGACAAATGCGGCCATCGGCCAGTTGGCCTCAACATGGGCTTTTGCGGCGGCAAAGGCGAAGAAGAGCACCACCGTCCAGTAAAAGATCGCCAGAAACCTGTAGCGTTCGTCCAGAAGACGGGTTGCTGCCGAGCGAAAGCAGAAAAGACCAAGAATCGGAGAGACAAGGATGATGAGAAAGGCGGCGTAGTCGGCAAGATTCTGAAGATTAACGAGACTCCGGTGCTCGTTGTAAAATCCATGCCGCATCTGATTTTGGAATGAGACCCAGTCATGCTCACTGTTCCACCAGATAACAGGAAGGAAGAAGAGCAGCGACACGAGGGCCGCTGCGGAGATACCAAGAAAGAGATACCCCCGTCGTCCTGGTGTACTCACCCAGAGGATCCCTAGGGAGCAGTAGTAGAGTACCATGGTGTATTTACTGAGCATCCCGAGACCCGCGGCGGCTCCGGCCGCGAACCACCAGGCAAAAGCAGAGCGTTCGCGACTCCCTTTCCATGCGAAAAATACCGCAAGAGCCCAAGCTGGCATCAGAAAGGTGTCAGGTGTCATCAGCAGTGAATTGCCTGCAAAAATAGGTGCGAGAAGCAGGAAAATCCCCGCACGATTTCCAGCCTCCTGCCCGAACATTTGAAGTGCGAGCAGGCGTCCCGTCAGAGCGAGAACCACACCTGCAGTAATAGCCCAGAACCTAACCGCCAATGTGCTGTGCCCGAAGAGAGAACGACCGGAGGCGATAAGCCATCCTGTAAGCGGGGGGTGATCGTAATAACCTGTCTGGGGATGCAGCGACCATTCCCAGTAATAGCACTCATCGAAAATGAGACCCATTTTCGAAGCGGCAAGAACCTTCCAGAGTGTGACCAGAAACAAAAAAGCCCAAAACCACTCCGTTTTGTTGATCCAGGAGTAGCCTGCGTGGTGATCCTGACGCACCGTGGAGAGATAGGTAAATGTGGAGGGCATCGAAGAAATGATCCGTGATCAGAAACGGAAGAGATCGGCACCATGAAGTCCCCCGGCGGATAGGTCAAAACTTTTGAGTAAACAGGGTTGGAAGGGATACCGTTTTTGCTTTTGTGTCAGGTGAATCGGCTGATTTTTGCGCGTGTCATTGTCTTTATCCCTTGGGTTATCAGAGAGAGCCATCGGTCTTCATCCGCGCCATTAAGATCGAACTCATCGTTCAAATGGTATGATTCATTGTTCTTTCAGTTGACCATCCGCCTATCTGCGGGCATAATTCCCAACCCCCGACACACTGTCCTGGAACACTTCCTGACCTGTGCGTCGGGAATTTCTACTTCCATGAACTCTGAATTTATCGCCATGCTCGACTACCTCGAGCGCGAAAAAGGTATTAAACGCGAAATCCTCATTGAGGCGATTTCCTCGTCACTCGTTGCCGCATCGAAGAAGAGCTTTGCCTGTTCCCGTGAAGTTCGCATTGATATTAATCCCAAGAACGGTCAAATCCGTGCTTTTGCGAAACCAATGGTGGTGGAAACGGTCGTCAATCCGCAGGAAGAGATCTCACTCTCCAAGGCTCGTGTTATCAATGCGGAAGTCCAGATCGGTCAGGAGGTTGAGATAGAGGTGACTCCCCGTGATTTTGGCCGTATAGCTGCCCAGACAGCCCGTCAGGCCATTGCGCAACGCATCCGTCAGATCGAGAAAGAGATGATCTATGAGGAGTTCAAGGATCGCGCCGGTGAGATCGTCAGCGGCACAGTCCGGCGGTTTGACCGCAGTGATGTCGTGCTTGATCTCGGCAAATTTGAGGGGATCATGCCATCCCGGGAGCGCGTGAGCACCGAGGAATATTCCATAGGAGACCGTATCCGCGCCTATGTCGTGGCTGTTGAAAACGGACAGCGCGGCCCTGAAATCATCCTTTCCCGCAGCCATCCCAATTTTATCCGCCGTCTTTTTGAAATTGAGGTGAGTGAAATTGCAGACCATACCGTGGAACTGCGATCCATCGCCCGCGAAGCGGGCTTCCGTACCAAGGTTGCCGTCCACAGTTCCAATGAGAAAGTTGATCCCGTCGGTGCCTGTGTCGGCATGCGCGGTGCCCGCGTGAAGAATATCGTCCGCGAGCTTAACAATGAGAAAGTCGATATCATCCGGTGGTACGAGGATCCTAAAGAGTTTGCACGGGAGGCTCTCAAGCCCGCCCGCATCCGGGGCATTGAGGTTGATGAGGCCACACACACTCTGCGAATTGCCGTGGAGAAGGAAGACCTGGCCTTGGCTATTGGAAAACGGGGGCAGAATGCCCGCCTGACATCCAGACTTACTGGTTGGGAAATAGACATTGCCGAGGATCGCACCGCTGCGCAGGCATTCGAGCAACAGATGGGTGGTGCTGCCCACCAGCTCGCAGTGGCGCTTGGCATCAGCGAAGAAGAGGCCAAGACTCTTGCCGCCGCCGGCATGAACGATATTGCAGCGATCCTTACGGCGCAGCCCTCCGACATTGATGGATCGATCGGTTGCGGTCTTGAGAAGGCAGAGGCCATTCTGAGTGCCGCAAAAAACCAGGCAGGCGGAAACCAGACTGACTCGACATTAATCCAGCAGGAGGTTTCTGAGGCCTTGTAACGGTCAATTTCCCTTTGTGGGAAAGAAACCGCACACAATTCAAATTTCATAATGGCCACCAAACTCTCCCAATCCAAGTCCTCATCCCACACCGGGCCGGGATCCAGGAACTCCTCTTCCAAAACCGGAGTTCGATCCTCGTCTGCCCGATCTTCGGGATCGAGAGGATCAGCCAAAGTTTCAGCTTCTTCTCCCAGAGCAGCTGCAGAGGCAAAGGGAAAAGCGGATACAGTGGCCGACGAACCTCAGAAGCTCAAGACCGCGGAACTTCCCACCCTCTCTCTCATTGATGATCCCGCGCCAAAAAAACGTATTACTTCAACAGGCAAGGCTCTGCCTCGAATCGGTGAGCGAAATGATGAGACTCCTTTG
>CAIJRY010000169.1 GCA_903823215.1 uncultured Spartobacteria bacterium | reverse complement strand
CAACGTCATCGCCAACCGAAAACCGTTGGTCAGCAATGATCTCTTCTCCCGCATCGATGGGGGCGAAAATGGGAATGCCCAACTTTTTTGAATAAACAAGACTCTCCCGCTGATGATTCCCGCTCGTGAGCACCACGGCAGCGGGAGCGGAGAAAGACTCTGCCACCAATTCCTGAAGGGCTTCCTTGGACAATGGGATCGGATCGATGAAGATCAAACCCGCTGAGGTCACAATGGCAGTTGAAGAGCAGTCGCATTTCACCTCCGGTTCATACCCCTGCCAGTGGAAGAGCCCCAGACGAAGAGTGGCGTATTCAGTGACTGGTTTCATTGCAGAAGAGGAAGCTAGATCAGAAACTTTCCAGAGTCAGCGGCCATTATTCTGGCTTTTGCATAAGCATTAAAATAGCGGGAAGCCAGAAACTTGGTAGTGATTTTGGATCACTGCACCGTTGTGATAACGCTTTATCCGCCCGCGCCAACGCACTAAAATATCGGGCTATGCACCCCTCCCCTTTGTTTTTGCTGCGACGCTTTGCCTGGATTGTCCCGGGAGCGTTGATTGCCTGCTTCTCCCCTTTATCACTCGCAACGAATACTCCACCTCCGACCACTGGTATCCAGTGGTGGCACAAACCAGCGGCGGAAATGGTGAACCAACCCCGCACGATCATCGAACCTCCGAAACCGCACTTCGATCCGAGAGACTTTGGAGCAAAAGGCGACGGCCAAACCTACGACACAGAGGCGCTGCAAAAGGCGATCGACGCCTGTGGGGGAACCGGAGGGAGCGTATTACTTTCATCAGGCAAGTTTGTCTCCGCACAACTCACATTACGCCCCAAAATGACCTTTTATGTAAAAAAAGGCGCAACCCTTCTCGGAGGGAATAAAGCCGAGAATTACCCGGTACTCATGCCACCGGGGCACCACGAGTGCTATCGAAGGAGTCTTCTCTATGCCGATCATGCCGACGGTTTGACAATTGACGGCGAGGGTGAAATCGATGGGAGGGGATCCGAGATTCCCATGTATGGCAAGGAAACGGAGCGCCCTTCCCTGATCCGCATTTTCAATTCCAAGGATGTTGTTGTACGGAATGTGACACTGCTTAATCCCCGCATGTGGACCCAGACTTACACGGATTGCAAGGGACTTCTCCTGGATCATCTCACCGTTCTTGCCCCCTTTTATGAAGTGTACCAACCCGCCACTGGCTACTCCAACTTTGACGGCATGGATATCTGCGATTGCAGAGATGTCGTGATCCGCAATTGCGACCTTGAAACTGAAGACGACACCATTTGCCTCAAAAGCCATAATGAATCCGGGCTTCAGAATGTTCTGATTGAAAATAATTGGATCACCTCGTTGCGGGCCAACGGAATCAAACTGGGGACGGCCACCGTCGGCCCCGTATCCGACATTCGGATCCTGAACAACACCGTGCGCAGCGCCAAGTATGGTGGTCTTTGCCTGGAGTCGGTGGATGGCTCCGCTGTCCGGGACATCCGTGTCAACGGTTTGGACATGTACCATGTGAATCAGCCGATCTTCATCCGCCTCGGCAAGAGAACTTCTACTCGTCCTGCCGGATCAATCGACGGCATTTCCATCGAGAAGGTTCGCGCACTTGCAACCGATAAAAGAACCAAAGCCTCATGCAGCATCACCGGTATTTCCTCCGCGCATGTCGGGAAGGTTCACCTCAAGGATTGCTACATTGAAATGCCAGGAGGCATCAACTCAGTGCCACCATCCCCCAAGGAGAACGATGTCAGTTATCCGCAGTCGAATCTCTTTGGCGATACCCCCGCATACGGAATGTATGTGCAGCACGCAGATCCTGTCATCCTGGAGAATATAACCTTCGGCCACACGGAACCCGATGCCCGTCCTTGGCTCAACAGCAAGGATGCCAATGTGATGACTCAGGACTGTCGGGATCTAGGACAGATTACACCCATCCCCTTACCTGTATCCCTCCAAGGAAGGTGAAATGGGAAGATCACTGATTAAACAGCAGCCATGAGGAATATCCGTGGGTAATTCAAATTGGGAGGAGCTTTGTATCTGTTAATACAGATGCTTGAGTGGATTTGATTAATGCTGATTGGATTGGATGGGTTCCACCGCGAAATTGCGAAACTCCCCGTTCTCCCACCGACTTGTGGCATAACCCGTGAAGCAGGGAATGGCCTTACGCGCAATCGCCTCGTTGGAATGATGATCGACCAGGTCCTTGACCACAACCTGATCATCGATTGAGGCTGATACTTTGTCCCCTTGGAAACCGAGGCTCAGTGTGTGCCATTTGCCAGTTCCCGCAGGAGCAGACAGTTCACCGGAGGCCAATTTGATATCCTCTAGTTTTTTGGCACTTGTGCGATAGAAGAGTGCCCAATGGGTGCCATCCGAGAGTCTGAGGTGATAGCCCGGAATGAGATTTTGCTCCTTGGTTCCTGAAACCCGTCCCAGCAACTCGACATAGCCGGGTTGCTCCAACAGCACCTCACTCTTTACCGTGTAATCACGCCATGCTGGGTCGCCGATGAGAGTGCTGGGATCGGCATCACTATTCCAATAGACCGGTTTCATAGTGACAACCTGACGGAGGCACTGCCCTCCGCCCTTTGCGGGCGCTGTTTCAAAGGTACCATGCTGGTCGCTGAAGTAACGGGGTGTCTTTCCAATCGGCGTGTTCTGAAAGCTCTCCTTGTATGGAAGAGGAAGCGGTGAGCGGGCGGGCGGTGTCTTTGTTCCCTTGGATTGGCCCTCTGTGGTCGTGACGCTGTAGAGACAACCCGGATCGAAGGTCATGGTGAAGCGACCCTCCTTGTCAGGAACGACATCTGCCTGTCTCAGGAACCAACCCTCGGGTTTCGTTTTTTCCATTCTGGTTTTCCAGACATGCAGCGGCGTCTGAGTCAGACCTCCCGTGATTGCAAAGGTCGTCGTCACGGGATTCGTGGCATCCACCGTCTCCGCGATCAGGCTGAAATCCTTCCCATCGGGGGAGCGAAGCGCCACATGACTCCCAGCCTTGTGGTCTGAGTTATATCCGAATGTCCCAACGAGCCAGCTAGTCTCTGGCTTATCCGTGCTATTTGTAGAAAGGAGAGCCGCATCTCCTTCTTTTTTTCTGTCTGGTGAAAAGTATCCGCAGGCTCCGTCGAGATACTGCCAACCGGGTTGTGCAAACTGCGTGGTATGAGCGGTGGCCCAGATGGAGAGCCCCACCTCATAGGCCCCCGACCAGGGCTGATCCGCCAGCATCAGTCCAGCCCCGGAAAAGGGCAAACCCGGGAGAACGGACCATATCGTGGACCAGTTGATAAAAGAAGTCATCTTTTCGTCGATGTAACCGCGGTTGTAGAGGCGGGCCAAGGCCGTGGCCCCGCGATTGTAATGGCCCGATCCTATCTCGCTTCCCCATAGTGGCTTGCCGGAGGAGACGCAGGTTTGCCAATTCTTCATTTGGACCGGATTCGTGCTCATTTTCTCAAGGAGTGGCGGGTAATGCATCCCGATGACTTCAAAGGCTGAAACAAATGCGGGGTTGGTCGCCATGCCCCCTCCGATTTCCCACTTAAAAGAATCGTCGGCCACGACTTTAAGCTCACGATGACCCGAAGCATCCAGAGCTTTGCGAAGATCAATATACCAGGCGGGATTGTTTGACCTCTCATTCCAGCCCCCTAGATAATCAATTGTTAACCCATGATCGCTCTTGGCATGATCGACCCAGTTGATCAGGTAAGTGATATTCTCCTTGGTCCAGACATTGTTTGTTGAAGGATTGATCCACCCCGGAGCGCCCCACTCCAGCCCCCAGAGTTTGACATCAGGGTTTCGTTTCTTGGATTCCTCCATCAGCCACCATTCGTAACCACGCTGGCAATCATGATCGTCGGGAGCCCTCATGTGACTCGGTTCGGAGCCGTCGGTGGAATTTATGTCTCCACCGATCTCCACCTTGTTGATCTGCAATGCAGCCCCGAAGTTCGGTTTGAAGAGATAGTCGAGAATCTCGCTCCTCTGCGGTTCGGGGTAATCGATCAACAGACGCGAACTGGCACCAGCACTCAGGGCACCTATTCCATCGAAAATCCGCCCTTTGTCCTTCCCGTCGATCGCGATGATGGCGGGAGCACTTACAGTTGAGATACCATTCGTCAGAGAACCGCTCGCAACACAGGGAAGAAAACTAAGAAGTAAAAGAAGGTAGGTAAGCTGTGTATTCATGGGGAGGTGGTCATAACAGTTAACCGTTCTCTCCCTTCCGCAACAATGGACAATATCCCGAAAAAGTTGCACTATCCCCCAATGAAAATCGCACATGCAAAACGCCCTCATGGCTTTCCTGGACAACGCATGGTGATGGTTCCCCTTCCAACATTGAAGCGCATCGAGCACCATCCGTTACTGAAAGGAAGCATGGTAACCGGTGCTGGATTTTTCCCCAATGCGGAAGGTCACTCCATTGCACGACCAAAAGGGGCAGCAAGCCATCTTCTGATAGTCTGTCTCGCAGGTGCCGGAACCGTCTCGACAGCGAGTAATGAGTATCAAGCAAAACCTGGCAGCATTTTTTGGCTATCACCCGATACACCCCATTATTACGAGGCTTCAGTAAATGAACCCTGGAGCATTCTCTGGGTTCATTTCACCGGAGAAGAGGCGCATGCGTGGAGAAACCTAGTCTTCGATACAGATCAGAGCGATGCCTGCAATGTTCCCGTCGATCAGATCGGAAGCCTTGCTCTGGATCGAATTCATAACATTCTTGAGAATGGATACTCCCTCCTTAATGTGGTGGATGCAACCTCGGCATTGCGTTTTTCTTTGGGCATGCTGGCACGAAATAAACTGCAATCTGGAGCCACACCTTCAGCAAGACTGCGAGTATCTTCCTCAATTGAAAAACTCCGTTCGGACTGGAGCCATCTTCATCGGATCGAGGAACTTGCCATTCAGGCAGGAGTCTCCGTTTCGCACTATTCAACACTCTTCAAAAATGAAACCGGTTTTTCTCCTATCGATTTTCTGATCAGGCAAAGGATTCAACATGCAGCCCGTTTACTTGCTACAACACAAGAATCGATCGCTTCAGTGTCCGCCTCCACAGGCTACGAAGAACCCTACTATTTCTCCCGATCTTTTCGGAAGATCATGGGGTGTTCCCCGCGTGCCTACAGAACACAGAGTAGAAGCTAGACGCCGTGTTTCTTTTTTGCGGAGAGAATCTCATCGATCTTCCCAAGAGGCAGACAGTTCACCACATCGGACTTAGTGAGCCAACCCTTCCGGGCGATACCGATGCCGTAGATGAGATCCTGAAGTCCGTGGATTGTGTGCGCGTCGGGATTGATCGCGCATTTCACACCTTTCTCCTTTGCCAGCGGCCACCAGCGCCAGTCCATGTCGAGGCGCCAGGGACTGGCATTGATCTCGATGATCGTTCCAGTTGATGCTGCAACCTCGATCACAGCGGGGATATTCACGGCATAGGGTTCTCGAGAGAGAAGCAGGCGTCCTGTCAGATGCCCTAGCATGGTGACATGGGGATTCTCCATCGCTCGGATGATGCGAGCCGTCATTTCAGCCTCGCCCATCGTGAAACTGGAATGAACCGATGCAACGACATAGTCCAGCGTGGCCAAGACTTCATCGTCAAAATCGAGTTCCCCATTCTTCAGGATGTCACACTCCGTTCCTGCAACTAGACGGAAGCCGGCTTGCTGAAATTCCTTCGTTTGATTGAGATCGCGGATTTCAGCAACCTGTTCAGCTAGACGCTCTGCATCGAGACCGTGAGCCTGAAAGGAACTCTTGCTGTGGTCGGCAATGCCAAGATATTCGAGGCCGAGATCAATTGCGGCACGGGCCATCTCGATCAACGAATTTTTTCCATCGCTCGCCGTGGTGTGGCAATGAAAGGTGCCACGCAGATTACTCCATTCGATAAGATTGGGAAGAACCCCCGCCTCAGCAGCAGCAATTTCCCCCCTGTCCTCGCGTAGCTCAGGTGGAATAAAATCAAGGCCGAGAGCCTTGTAGAGTTCCCGCTCGGTATGAATCGGAGGGACGGTAATTTCACTCCCCTCTTTTGCTGGCGAGAATCGGTACTCATTGAGCGACCATCCGTGATCGAGTGACCGACTGCGAAGCCGGATGTTGTGCTCCTTGCTGCCGGTGAAATAGACAAGGGCGAAGGGAAACTCCTCCGGCTTCACCACACGCAAATCACATTGAGGCCCATCTTTGAGACGCACGCTCGATTTCGTTGGACCATGCACGATCACCTCTTCCACCAGCGGATGATGGATAAAAAATTCCGAAACCTCCTCCGGGCGGGTTGAGGAAACGAGCAGATCGAGATCACCGATCGTCTCTTTGCGCCGACGGAAGCTCCCGGCCTCGCTGATCTGGCCGACAGCCTCGTGGGCACGCAGATCTTCCAGGAGTTCTTCCGCAAGATCGGCCACCACATTGATGCGAAAGCGTCCGGCATGCTTGCGATGATCCTCGATGGCCTTCAGCAGCTTTGTCTGGGTCTTTTCACCAAATCCCGCCAACTCGGCAACTTTTCCCTCGGCGCAAACCCGTTCCAGATCTTCAACGGAAGAAACACCCAACTGATCGTGCAGAGCCTTGATCTTTTTGGCTCCCAGTCCTTGCAGCTCAAAAAGCTCGAAAATCCCCTCGGGAAAGGAAGCCTTCAATTCCTCGTAATAGGAAAGCCGCCCGGTCGTCACGAGTTCCGTGACCTTCTCCGTGATTGCCTTGCCAACACCTTCTATGTTTCCAAGCCGCTCTTCGGCAACCAACTTCTCAATAGGCTCACTTAGGGAATCCAACGCCCGGGCAGCATTCGTGTAGGCGCGGATCTTAAAGGGATTTTCCCCTTTCAATTCAAGAAGTTGGGCAATCTGCTCCAGAACCTCTCCGACATCGGCTGCTGAATGAGACATAAGTCAGAGTCTGATCTCAGGGCGCGGCCAACCCGAGTAAAAAACATCACTAAAGCAAAGTCTGTTCTTCCAACGCGCAACCATTGCACCTCGTTCTAGCGTCGCCGCGAAGTCGATCGACGTGCAGAGGAAGTTCCTCCATGCATTCCGGACATGATACTTCCCATAACCCCCCTGACAATAGCTCGTCCCATCTGGGTTCCCATGGCACGAAGCACACTGGTGCCAATACTGGTCGCAGCCTTCATCAGTTCGGATGGTTTCTCATCGGTAGCTTTCTCGACTGCAGCTGTCGATAGCTGAGTCGCTTTGGACTGAAGTAGTTCGTATGCCGATTCCCTATCCACACCCTTTTCGTAATATCCAAACAGGGAACTCTGTTTGATGATATCCATTCGCTCTCCAGCTGTAAGGGGGGTCAATCGGGAAGCAGGCGGATAAATGAGACCGCGGTCAACTATTTCAGGGATCCCTTTTTCATCTAGAGTGGAAATAAGTGCTTCACCAACACCCAACTCGGTAATCACCGCCGCGGTGTTGAGTTTTGGATTGGGGCGGAATGTGTCCGCTGCAGTCTTAACAGCTTTCTGGTCGCGAGGAGTGAAGGCCCTCAGAGCATGCTGCACCCGGTTACCAAGTTGACCAAGAACAGCATCGGGAATATCAAGCGGGCTTTGCGTCACAAAGTAGATGCCAACACCCTTGGAGCGGATCAGGCGGACAACCTGCTCGATTTTCTGCTGGAGAAATGCCGGGGCCTCGCTGAAAAGGAGATGAGCCTCGTCAAAGAAGAATGCAATCTTTGGTTTTTCCAAGTCCCCCGCCTCGGGAAGTCGCTCAAACAACTCCGACATCAGCCAGAGAAGGAACGTGGCATAGAGGTTCGGTGAATTGATGAGTTTTTCAGCTGCCAGGAGATTAATGACACCCTTACCATCCTGTGTCTGGATAAGGTCATCCAAATTAAGGGCTGGTTCGCCAAAAAATTTGTCACCCCCCTGAGATTCCAATGCCAGTAACCCTCGCTGAATGGCACCCACGCTCGCCGAGGAAACATTCCCATAACTGCTCTGATACTGCGAGGCATTATCGGACACATGAGTGAGCATTGACCTAAGATCCTTGAGGTCAAGGAGGAGGAGTTTCTGATCGTCAGCGATCTTGAAGACGAGATTCAGCACCCCGCCTTGAACTTCATTAAGACCAAGCAATCGCCCCATCAGCAAAGGACCCATTTCAGAAACGGTGGCACGGACCGGGTGCCCTTGTTCCCCGAAGACATCCCAAAAACAAACCGGAAAATCTTGATATGCGAATTCCTTTAATCCCACTTCTTCCTTGCGTTGATCGATACGGGCGCTGCTTTCACCCGCCAAAGCTATACCCGAAACATCACCTTTCACATCTGCCAGAAAGACCGGCACACCCATCTGACTGAAGCGTTCGGCAAGGACACGCAGAGTAACGGTCTTGCCAGTGCCGGTAGCTCCAGCAATAAGGCCGTGACGATTGGCCATACGGGGCAGAAGCACATGCTCGGAAGAGCCTTTAGCAAAAGGAACCGGGCCAGATGTCATTGGCAGTTTAGGAAATCAGCCTGAGAAATTACTGAACTTTCAAAAGTTCAATATCAAACACCAGCGTAGAATCTGGCGCAATCACCCCACCAGCACCGCGTGATCCGTAGGCAAGATTGGAAGGAATATAAAGCTGCATCTTGCCGCCTTCTTTCATGAGTTGCACACCCTCTGTCCATCCGGGGATGACACCGTTGAGAGGGAAGGAAATCGGCTCGTTGCGCTTGTAGGAGCTGTCGAATTCCGTGCCGTCGATGGTCGTGCCACGGTAGTGGACGAGCACAGTATCTGTCGCCTTGGGGCTCTTGCCGTGGCCTTCGGTGATGACTTTGTATTGCAGTCCGCTTGGTGTGGTGTGAACACCGGGTTTGACAGCGTTAGCTTTGAGGAATGCCTGTCCTTGTTCGAGGTTGGATGTTTGAGCCATGAGATGAGAGGGGTTGAGGATGAGGGTTGCCGCTGCGACAACTGATGCAACGAGATATTTTGGGGATGGAATGTTCACGGATTTATAGTGGATGAAAGGGTTGCGGGGTTATTACCCTTCAAAGGCACGAATGACGATGCTGGAATTGTGCCCTCCGAAGCCAAAGGAATTGCTCAGTGCGATCTTGACGGATCGGTCACGGGCGACATTAGGGACATAGTCGAGGTCACACTCGGGATCAGGGTTATCCAGATTGATGGTCGGAGGGATTACTCCATTCTTGATCGCAAGGGCGCAGGCAGCCAACTCGATCCCCCCTGCAGCCCCAAGAAGGTGACCTGTCATCGATTTTGTTGAACTGACCGCTACTTTGCAGGCATCGGCCCCAAAAGCGTCTTTGATCGCCTTTGTCTCGCAGATGTCTCCGATGGGGGTGGATGTGCCGTGAGCATTGATGTAATCGACTTCGGACGGGGCGATCTTTGCATGCTTCATCGCGATCTGCATGCAACGGCTTGCCCCTTCCCCTTCGGGACGGGGAGCTGTCATGTGGTAGGCGTCAGCAGTGGCTCCGTAGCCGACGAGTTCGCAGTAAATCTGCGCGCCGCGCTTCCTGGCGTGCTCGAGTT
>CAIJRY010000168.1 GCA_903823215.1 uncultured Spartobacteria bacterium | reverse complement strand
TGCAGGGTGGGATGGGGATCTTTCTTGGGGTAGCCGGAGGGGTGCTTCTGCTGATTTCTCCCACGCGGGCGGTTCCGTGGGAATTTTGGGGCTTGAGCGCTCTGATTCTGCTTGCCGCTACTTCCGCGATGATTCCCGCAGACGGGTTTGGATCACCATCATGGAGAGTAAACTTGCAGAAGCTGCCGGCTCTTGTTCTACCGCACCAAGTCACGCTGGATCCCAGGGCGACACTCTTTTGGATTCTGCTTCTCTCATGCAGTATTTTGATCGCCCTGTTTCTTCTGGGATCGCCACTATCTGCGGAGGGCATGGAACGTGTGGCTCTACTTGCGGTTCTCGGGTGTTCGGTCTACGCGGTGGTCGCTTGGATGTCGTGGCAGACGGAGTGGCGTTATCCCTTTTTTCATCAGGAGTGGTGGATGCAGCCTGCCTACGGTTTCTTTCCGAATCGCAATCAGACCGCCGGCTTTCTGCTGACAGGTGCGATCCTCTCTCTCGGGCTTATTTATCGTGGAATCACAGGAGGTCGCCTGCTGCCTGCATTGATTGCAGCAACCTCCTTTGCGTTTCTTGTTTCAATGTTGCTGCTCTTTTCCAAGTCTCGTGGCGGGGTTGTCTTTCTGGTTGTGGGTGTTCTCCTGTGGATCGCTGGGCTGGGAAGGCATCGTTCCCGATGGCTGGTAGCCGGTGCGGCTGTACTCGGACTTGTGATCGCAACCCTCTTTCTAACTTCCGAAAGCGAGTTGCTCGTCCGCTTGCGGGGAGATTCCCCCCATGCTGCGGCCACTGAAGGAACCGGCTCGGTTGACCGGGATCGCTCTGCGGGCGACTCCAATCCGTTTGCCGATGCCCGCGTTTCTATCTGGAGGGATACTTTATCCATGATTGCCGATTTTCCGGTAAGCGGAACAGGACTGGGCACATACCAGCTGAATTACCCGTTCTATGCGAAGAAAAGTTTGAGGGATAAGACAACCGCCCGACATGCTGAGAGCGACTGGCTCACTCTTGGTGCAGAATCCGGACTTCCTGCACTCGTGTTGGTGCTCGGTGGACTGGCTATCCTCATGTCTCGCATCCCCCAGTTGCAGCGAGATTCCGGAGCAGACTGGCCTGTGCGATGGGCTTTCCTCTCCGCATTCTTTGCGGAGTTGTTGCACGGGTTGGTGGATGTGCCCCTGCACAAGCCGGAGCTTGGTTGGTGGATCCTGTTGTTGGGAGGCATGGGTTTTGCTAGGGCATGTGGGGAAGAACAGGTGAAGGGGGTTACGCTCGGGATTCAGAGGGCGCTTTTCGTTGTTGGAGGGATCGGTATGATAATTTTTGGTGGAGTTTTCATCAGGGCTCAGTGGTGGAGCGGAGCGGCGCTTCCTCCCTATGCACCTGCCGATGAAGAGAAAAAAGTGACCGAACTTTTTGGTGATGGAGAAAAACCAAGTCTGGAACAGGCTATTGCTGAATGTCGCAAAGCCCTTGCGCAGTATCCTCTGGCTCACGCACTTTATTTTCAGCTTGGTGCGCTCATTCTGGATCTGGGTGGGGATCCCAAACAAAGCATGACTTTCTTTGATGTGGAAAATGCCCTTTATCCTCATGATCCGATGGCACCGTTCGAGCAGGGAAAGTTGCTGCTTCCGGTGGATCCGGAGCCTGCGGTGAGTCTTTGGGAGGAAGCTCTTCGACGGCAGCTTTTTTTGGACCATTTGCCGAATTCTCCGATAGCCCGATCTCGCGAATTGTTTCAGCAGATCATTGCTTATGCTGCGCATTCGCCGCTTCTTCTTGCCCGGATGCCGGGCTTGGCGCGGCTTGATCCAAAGTTCCAACTCCTTTGGCTTATGAATCCGTCGTGCGACTCATCCCTTATTGCTGCTGCGGTCGGAGATCCTTCATTCCTAAAGAATTTCAATGACAGGGAACGGGGCCGGCTAATCCAGTCTTGGTATGAACGGGGAGACAAGACTGCAGTGCACTCTTTTCTCGATGTCCATCCGGCATATGGGCGCATTGCGGCAGCGACATGGGCTGCCATTTTCGCTGAGGACGGGCAGCACAGGGAGGCCTGCATGAATCTGATCGATACTTTCCATATTCCGGTATCGGAAATGAAAGTTGGGAGTGATGCAGCAATCCGTGGGGCCAATGGCGATGTGCCCTCCGACTCCCTTGCGGCAGCAAAGTATTACCTAGATCATGGCAATGGTGTTACCGCCCGCCGTCTCCTTGCGGAAGCCATCAGCGCGGGACCGCGCACGGGCACCCTTGCCGAGGCCCTTCGACTCCGGGCGGTGACGGCAATTCGTGCAGGGGACTGGAAATTGGCCCTGTCCGATTTGTTGGACTATTTACATGTGAGTGGTCAGCTGTGATGTTTAGCATATTTTCCCATTGAGCCCTTCCATTCCGTGATGCCCCCATCCCGCCGACATTCCGCGTTGATACGACGCCTGATTGCCGCACTGGTTTACTTCAAGTTGCTTGCCTTCCTGCCGCATGCCTATGCCCAGGGAATTCCCACCGTGCAACAAAACACCTTCCGTTCCCAGTGGGTTGGAGAACAGGTTGACCAGATTCCACTCGGTGGCGGGGTATCCCCCTTCAGTGGAGTCGGAGGACTCGTTGGAAATTTGCAGACCCAGGATGAAGTGAAACGCGAGGTGGATGCCTCGCTCGCGGGAGTAAAGTCAAAATCGCCCTTCTCGATCAAGCCCGCCGTAGGGTTTGGATGGGAAGCATCCAATCAGGGTGTCACCAACCAATCGTCGTCAGGAACCTACTATTCGGCGGGCAGCAGTCCCTTTGTTGCACCCAGCCTCGCCCTTCTCTACGATCGGGATCACGGCCCGTGGTCGATTTCTGCGGGGTATGGCGTGGGATATAAATATTATTCCAACCCCAACTATGTGGCCAACGGCTCAGGTTCCCTCCGCAACTCCTTTTCACAGACAGCCATGTTTCAGGCGATCCTGACCATGAGTCGCTATATGATTAACTCTCTGTTCAATGCCTCATCGGGCAATGGCTACGATGCCAGTTCGGGATCCAACAACCGCCAAACCGCCCTGGGTGGGTCCGTCGGTGCAAAGTATCTGCTTGGCAATTACGCGAGATTTATGGCCAACGCGGGTTACAACTTTCAGAACTACTCGGGCTCCACGGTGACCCCCAACAATAATACAGCAAATCTCTATGCCAACCTCGCCCCCATTTATTACCTCTCGGATAAAACCCACCTGAGCGCTCTTTTCGGAGTAGGCAGCACGTCCCAGTCACTTCAACAGGGAAGCTATTCGGGCACTACGAACGCAGGCACAAATAGCATTCTGGCCAACAATCTCTCTGCCGCGCGAAATTATGCACAACTCGTGAACGAAGTCACCTACGACATCACCGGAAAGATCACCCTGGATGCCGGATTGGGAGCCAGGTACATTACCTCCACCTACTCCGGTGACTCTGGCTACCTCGGGCTAAAGCCTGCCTGGGTCCTGGGCATTGCCTACACGCCCACCACCAAGACTTCCGTGACGCTGAGTGTTGGTGAACAAGGCTCCGACATCGTGCCTTCACTCAACTTTCTTCTTAACTGGAAGCCTCGCGATAAGACGACCTTCTCCCTGGCTGCCTCGCAGTCACAGAACTTTGCAAATTCCGTTGCTTCGCAGTATCAAGTCAGCAGGAGCCTTGTCGGCACAGTCACCCAGAATCTTTTCACATCCGTTGTCCTTCAACTCTCGGCTGGATACGCGACACAGCGCTACATCAACCTAAATTCAGGACCTTCCATTCTCACGATCAGTCAACTACCTTCGAATTACTACACGGCCAACGCCTCTGTCATTTGGAAGATTCGTGATTGGCTAACCCTCAATAATTCGGTGAATTACAACGGCGGTCAGACAGTTCAGGGGGCCAACGGTTCGTCGATTCCCCAAACCTGGTATTCCATTAGTTTGAATTTCGCTCTGTAATTTTCCGAACGCCCGATTATAAAACAGCATGGTCATCTTCCCCCATCGATCATTTGCAGCCCGGCGTCTTTGTGCCGCTATCGTGATGCTGCTGAGCGCCTCCCCCCGGATTATTTCGGCGCAGAGCGATCCCTCAGCCCCTCAATCCACGCGCCCTGCCGAACCCCAAGTCACCGTTTCCAAGCCAACCGGGGATGTCCTCTCGGCCGGTCAGCAGCCAGGCACCCAGCTCTCCTCAGTTCAAGGCACCTCCGCATCCGCATCCTCAACAGGAGCCGTGAACGGGGATTACATCCTCAAGAGTGGTGACTCGATCGACATGGTGATCTATAGGGAACCGGATCTGAGTATCCGATCTAAAATTGGCAATGATGGATTCGTGCAGCTGCCTCTTCTTGGAGAAGTGAAAGTCGCTGGTCTCAGCGTAAGGAACGCCACGGCATTGATCCGGCAGAAATACAATGCCGACTACCTTGTTGAACCGCAGATCTATCTGAATGTATCCGCGTATAACACCCGCAAGTTCACCATCATTGGACAGGTGGGAAGACCCGGAACCTACGAGTTCTCCGGCAGCGAGTCCCTCGGTTTACTTGAAGCCATCGGCATGTCTGGCGGATTCACCAGAATCGCCGATCGAGGTCATGTCGTAGTGAAGCGTCGCGAGGGCAACGGCGTGAGAACTATCAAAGTGAACGCCAAAAAACTTGCCGATACCGCAGTGGATCGATTTGAGATCCAAGCCGGGGATGTCATCAACGTCGCCGAGAGTTGGTACTAAAATTCATCCCATGCAATCCACCTCGTCAACTGCATCCTTTGCTCCCGCAGTGAGAACTCCCCGTCAAAATGAATTCGACTGGAGGGAGTATTACTACGCGATCAAGGCCCGGTCCTGGATGATCCTCTTCATTACCATCCTCTCTGTTTTTTGGGGGATTTATTCAGCGGCCTCCCTCAAGGAAAAATACATCGCACGCTCTGTCCTCTTCATTCAGCAGGTCAAGAGCAATGTCCTCAGTGTCAAGATCGAGGAGGTCAGTGACGAGCAGATCAAGTCCCTGGACATGATCAACACCTTGGTTGACCTGCTTCAAAGTTATCCCTTCGCCCTGCGCGTGGTGAATAGCGAGAAGCTTGCGCAGGATCCCCAGTTTTTGGCCGCCACAGGCATCCCGATCAGCAAGGCATCACCTGAAGCCTCGGCACAGGCCCTGACAAAAATGATCAAAACGAGCTACAGGCTCAACACACGTTTGATTGATATATTTGTCACCACCCGCAATCCCGCGCTCTCCATCCGTTTGGCCAATGCCTATCCGACGGAGTACTTCCGCTACCTCAACGACAAGAGGGTTGAGTCATCCCGTTCAGCGAGTTCGTTCCTGATGGATGAAGCTGACCGCCTGAGAAAGAAAATGAGGGCCTCCGAGGAGGCCATGCAAAATTTCCGCGAACGCGAACGCGCTGCCTCATTTGAGTCCATGCTCCAGGAATCCCAATCCCACATCACGGAACTCTCGTCACGACAGAACCAACTCCAGGCCAAAATTACCCAGATCACGAGTGATCTAGAGGTGGCGCGCGCCAATCAAGGCAACCCCCAGCAACTGCTGCGACTCCCCAGCGTGGTCGCCGATGCCAAGATTTCCGCCCAAGTGGCCCACCTTGCCGATCTCGAAAAGGAATTTACCCTCATCAAGCAGCGGTATCGATCCAAGCACCCACTCTATATCTCTTACAAAACCCAGATTGATCTGGCTCATGAAGAACTCAATTCCCAGCTCAACAATATCGTTGAGCTGCTTGATTCAATGAAGAGCAGCTTGCTAAGTCAGCAGGCGGCAGACAAATCCGAGCGCGAAGAGGCGGAGAAACATCTGCTCACAGTTACCAGCAAATCTATCGAATACAACGATCTCAAGCGAGAACTGGAAAGTGACGGTGCGCTCTATGCCTCGGTGGTGGGGCGTATCAAGGAGGTCGATGTGACCAAGGAACTTGACTCCTCACCCGTTCAACTTCAGGAGGCGGCTACAGGAGCTTCACCATTCGGAGCCTCTCCCTTCGTGGTCCTGATCAAGTCACTTCTCACAGGGCTTGCTCTGGGGGTTGCCTTGGTCATCGGACTTCACAAACTGGATTCCAGCCTTAAGACCGTTGATCAAGTCGAGCAACTCGCCGGAATACCTGTGGTAGCGGCAATTCCACAGATAGGAGATCCTTCAAAAATCATACTCGGTCTTTTCTCCAAAGAGCAGTTCGTGCTGATTCACAATGCATGGAAAGGGGGCATTCATGCACTCTTGGACAGGAGTAAGGATTTTCCAAAGCGACTTTCGGAGATGAAGGAAGCATTTCGCCCGGTGATCTCGATGCTGGGTAATCCCAATGTCACCGCACCCCTTTCCCAGGGAAGCGAACTTGTGGTCAAGGACGACCGGAGCGGAGTTGTTGCCGAGGCATTCCGCTGCCTCAGGGCTTCCGTTGCGATGAATGCCCATGTTGAGAATCAGCGCACATTCCTGCTCACCAGCGCAGCCCCCTCCGAGGGCAAATCTTTTTGTTCTGCAAATTTTGCCATTACCCTTGCACAACAAGGACTCAGCACGCTGATCATCGATGCGGACCTTCGCAAACCAACGATTTCCCGTCTCTTTTTCGGGATGCACCGCAAGCCCGGACTCAGCGAGTGCCTATTGGGTTTGACTCCATTAAAAGAGGCGGTTCAGTCCTGCCAGATTGAGGGACTCTCGGTACTGACTGCTGGAGGTCGATCACCGAACCCCTCCGAACTTTTATCCGGTCAACCGTTCAGAGAACTCCTCGAGGAGGCCCTCCGTATCTACGACAGGGTCGTGATTGATTCCGCTCCGCTTCTCGCGGTGAGTGATACCCAGCTTATTGCCCCAAGAGTCGATGTGATCTGCCTCGTGATTCGATCCTTCATGACTCCGCGCAAAATGGTCAGCCGTGCCCTCAAAACCCTCCATGAGATCCACATCAAGCCAACAGGTATTGTCTTCAACTGCCTTCCTGCGGCTAGTTCATATTCGTATTATTATTCAGGGAAGTATTATGGCACCTATGGCAGCAAGGGAGTCTATGGAAGTTAGGAAAACGGCGCTGAGGGCCAGATCCTGATCGTCGTTGTTGCATGGAAGATTCACTTGCAGCAGCAGGCTCACTTCCTAATTTTAGCGCCCATTTTTGGAACGGTTTTGGCACAAAGCAGTTCGCGCTCCTCGGGCCTCAGCTTTTCAGAATCCACAGACTCCAAGAGAGCATCTGCAGCAAGCGGATCTCCGGAAGCACGCAGGACGGCAACTCGGACAGCCTTCCATGGCTCCGGGGCAGCCGCCCAGTCGATTTGCTTCCCCCGATAAATTTGAACCGCCGCACCGGGATCGTCCTTTCGTAAATAGCCCAGAGCCACGGCGCTGAGACGAGCAAGGGAGTCAGGCTGATTGGACAGTAGCGTTACGGAAGTGTCAAAGGCACTCTGAACATCCTCTTTCTTCAGAAGCTTGAGATAGGCGAGATCGCCCGTCGCCTCCCTGAACTCGGGAGCGGTGGCGACCAACTCTTCATAAAGCGGCATCATGATCGAAGCGGATGCATTGACGGGCTGGGATCGGATTAGCCCAACCAAGCCCGGAACCCTAGATTCAGCACGGTCGGCCATCGCCCGGTAAGTCCTGGCGGCACGGTCGAAGGCCCCGATCCTCTCTTCATATCCGGCAATGTAGTTGAGGGTTTCAGGTTTTTCCCGTTGAAGCGATCCACTGACACTCCTCCATTCCTCTTCGGCACCCGCGGTGTTTCCCCTCATGGTGGCGACTCTTGCCAGATAGAGATGTCTTACTGCTTCGGGAATACCTGCACCCGCAGGTGAGGAGAGCATTTTTTCCACCACCGGCCAGTTTTGTTGCGCACTCTGTGCATCGAGCACGATCAGCATCCAATCTGTGTCCTCATTGGGATGATCCTTCCCTGCCAAGGAGATCACCTGATCGTACAATCCATTTGCATTCAGCCAGCGGGCCAGCTCAAGCAACTCTTGACGCGGAGCATTGTTAAAAGCCCCCTTTATCCGTTGCACAACCGCTTCTTTGGTCGAGGGATCGGCCTTGATCTCCAGATCAGCAGCAAGGAGCACATCACCTGTTTGATGTCCCGGAAGAACTGGCAGCAAGAGGGAGACCTCCATCAGTTTGGCAGTATCCAATCCACCCCCCTCGATCAGTTGGTTTTGCAGAGAGAGCCTCGCGAGGATTCTTGCGGCAGCGAGGGACGCGCTCGATTTTTCCCTCATGACACCCGCCAGAATCTCGCTCCCTCGTCGTGCAGACGCAGCATCATTTACCGAGAGTAAGTAGAGAGCCGCCTGATTGCTAAGTCGGGCAGAGTCTTCCCCCCTTACGGACTGAGCACTCTCAAGGCAAAATGCAGCAGCCGACTCGGGCCCCTCATCCCTTTTTTTCAGAAGAGCCAGGATCAGGGTCATCCTCATTCGCTGAGACGACCCAAGCATGTGCGGGAGCTTTGCGATGGCTTCGCGGGTCACATCCCATTGCCCCTGTCGCGCCCCCAGCTCTGCGATCCCAAGAAGCTCTTCACGCTCCGACAACCCGGCTTTCATCCGCTCCAGAATCTTATGCAGGGAATTTTTATCCCCCACCCTGGCATTGTATAACTCAACGGCATGCTGCACCGGGTCGCTTCCTGGAGAGAGTGCAAGGGCCTGTTTCATCAGCGAAACTGCACGCTCGTCATCACCAACGGCAAAGGCGGATGCCGAGGCATTCATGATCATTCCGGCACGCCAACTCTTCAGCATCCGATACAGTGAGGGGATTGAAATCAGCACTACAAGCATCGCAAGACCGACGGCAAGAGACTTCCAGTTTACGGGATCGGCATACCATTTACCACCTGCACTTGGCGGAACGGCATCCCCATCAACATAATCGGGAAGCTCCATTCCTTCACTGCCGCTGACTTGCCGCACCCCATCATCTCCCGAGAGTCCGGCCCCCTTGGAGTTTTTATTAGGTTCCTCGGTGCTCATTGTTTGGCAGGGATAATACCATATCCACCCGAGGCTTCCCGAAGAGTGCGTAGAAGCTCCTTTTTTGCCGAGATTTCATCAGGACAATCCCACAGGGCAACCTCCACCATTCGCTGACCATGATTCCGACGGGCGGTAAGCAGGGATCTTAGCCTGCCACTTGGAGAATCCTCAGGTGTATCTGGGTTTTTTCCTGCCTCAGCACCCTGTTCAAGTAGTGCTTGAAAGACATAAACCGACCGACCGTGTTCCTCAAAGATCCATGACTTAAAGGGGATTTTTCCGGAACCAAGATCACAGGTCAGGGGAGCGAGACTGGATAGTAAATGCATCCCGACACTCGACAGACAAACCTCCGGATTGTGCATTGCTACTGCTTGAACCGCCGTGCGGCCGGGAGGCCATTCAAAGAAAAACATCTGCCCCCTTTTCCCCTCGGGGGTGATCCATTTTTCCGAAAATCCCGTGGGGTAAAACAGCAGCCGAAGGGTGCTTGGAGAGAGTGGAACAGCTGTCACACCCTGCACCCCCTCACGTCGTCTAAGACTCCAGTCCCATCGTCCTCGATCGCCCTGTTCATGCGATACAAACCAGCTCTCCGTGAGGACCAGCGAGCTTGAGAGAATAAGAGCGACCGCCGTGAGACACCATCCAGACCCCTTACCTTCTGCCTTAGTGGCTGCTTCTCGAGGGGCAGATTGCTCCTGCGTTGACGGGTTCCGCGCCTTCATTCTCCAGAAGTAGGCACATCCAACAATTGTTCCGAAGGTGATAAGCAGCACCAAGATCCCGGCACGATCATGCCATGTGGACACTGCTCCAAGTCCTTGCGATGAGGCAACTAGGGCAAGGAGTGCATTGCGAGCGACATTGCCCGCCACCGCAGCGAGGATCGCGACAATCACAAGGAGAACCCTGCGACTCGGGATAAGGCGAAATATCTCTCCCATGAAGAGCGCCGCCATCAGACCGCTTTGCAACGATCTGATGCCACTGCAAGCCTCCTCGATATCAAGCACGCCCGAGGGAAGCACGATCAGATTTCCCTGACGCATGGCCTCATAGCCTGCCCAGTGGAGGATCTCCAATGTCGTGGAGGCATTCCATCTCATGAGACGTAACATGACGGCCTGCTCGACATTCCGTGTCCATGGGACAGCGATCAGAAAGAAGCAGATAGGAAATGCAAAATGCCTCATCCAAGCAACGCCTCCGTCCCATGCCACGACCGCTAGTGTGATCGTTACGGCAGCACAGGAGGCAACAAGCCCCAAGGGTCGCCAATCGGGGTTTGCCACGGACATCGGAATGGTCAACGCCAACAAGAGCCCGGAGAGGCAGCACAGCACCGCCGCGGTATGGTTTTCCCCTGAATCCAGAGTGGAACGCGCCGGCTTATCTTCCCATCGTTTCAACAAAAGCCCGATCACCAGCAGTGGCACAAGGACACCGTAACTGTATTGAGGGTCAATTCTCCAGTCGGTCCAGAGAATCCTCAGTGTCGCACACCAAGTCAGCCCTAGGACAAGCAGTGGCAACAACCACTTTGGGAGAAACAATCGGTCAATCGGCATGGGATCAGAAACAACTTATCACGAAGGGCATCAATGGTGAAAAATTTGTGGATCGGTTGAATCAGACGAATAACCCGTTCTTCATTTTTTGCTCCCCTACTCCCTCACATCTTAGGGAACCGCTCGTTCAGCCCCTTACCGTCCCTTGCCAAAGGTCATCACATGGAGGGTTTTAAGCAGCACCTCGGCATCGAGTCGGAGCGAGAAATTCCTGATGTAGAAGAGATCGTACGAGAGTTTCTGGAGTGTGTCGTCGAGTGATGCTCCATAGGGGTAATTCACCTGCGCCCATCCCGTGATTCCCGGTCTTACGAGATGACGGAAATGGTAGTTGGGGATTTGAGCTTCATATTCCTCCACGAGCTTGGTCCATTCGGCCCTCGGTCCGATAAGACTCATGTCTCCCTTAAGCACATTCCAGAGTTGGGGTAGCTCATCAAGGCGGACCTTGCGCAGAAAAGCCCCAAGGGGAGTCACCCGGGCGTCACCCTCCCGCGTGTAAGAGTCACCCTGATCACTCCCTGATCTCATGGAACGAAACTTGTACATGGAAAAAGGCTTTTGATTAATCCCCACCCTCTTCTGTGAGTAAATGATCGGAGATCCATCCCTGATCCAGATAAGCAATGCAACGAGGAGCATCACGGGCGAGAGGAGAATCAACGCGATCAGCGAAACAACCACATCCACAATGCGCTTAAGGGCGGAATAAATCGAATTTTGAACCAAAACGAAATTTGCTTCAAACGGCCACCCCGATCCCACAATTTCGAGAGAAAGCCTGGACCAGAAGGTCTCGTAAAACGAATCCATCGAATAGACAGGCGTTTCCTCAAAATGAATCACTCCGAGCTGCATCATGATGGCTGGATCGATCTTGGAAAACCGTGATGCAATGACAATACCCTCGTAGTTGGCCGTGTAGCTTCGATTAAGCAAAGAGAGCATCTTGCTCAGCGGATATCGCACAACCGGCGATCCTTCACCTGCAATGGGCTTGCCGAGCATGGAGGATCCTGCGGCAAAGCATCGCAGAATCTGATGCTGCCCGCTGCGAAGGTAATCGGCATAAAACTGCGGCCCGTACTGCTCATCCACAATTGCTAGGATTTTCCCTCGGGAACGATATCGGCAGTTCTTAAACCAGAAGACCCTCCTGCCAACAAGTGAGAGAATTGCAAAGCCGAGAACTGCTATTGAAAAAATAGCGCGACTCGATCCTATCTCAGTCCCGAAGGAAGCAACCACATACTGGAAAAATGCGGCTAACGGGTAGGCCACCACGCAGGCGATAAGATGTTCACTGGTGTAGCGCAGGCTCGCAAAGTCAGTTTGAGCTCTGTACCCACCGATCAAGGCAACCGAAAACATCAATACCACGATCGGGATGACAACTGCACTCCATGTGATAGCGTTGTAAGATCCGGTGACAGACGAAAGCCCAAAATACAGCGCCAACCAAATAAGCACATCCCCCGCCAAGGCCCCCAAGATGAACAGGGTTGAAAATGCACGCCCTCGGGAGCGAAACCGCTTGGCGCTGGCTGATTTCGATCTACCGAGAAGTTCCGAACGCACAAGACTGCTACTATGGGGACGCGGCAAAGTGCCACTTCGCACTCGTGCTGCTGAATGACTTACATCGCAGTTGTCGATATTCATGATCTGGGGAGGAGGTAGAAATCTTCAAGGTTTTTGCAGCCTCATGGCAACTGTTCCCACAGATCAATAATTACTCAAGCATTTCTGAAGCTGTTATTAGAAAAAGTTCCGCTGCGTCCTGCGACTGAAGGCAGGACCGTGCACGCAACCCTTCCTCTAAAACTCTTTCACCGGAGTTCCTGTAGGACAGGATCACTGAGACCATTCTTGCACTTTCCCCTGGAGGGATCACCTCTCCGACACCAAACTCCCTGATAACCTGCGCTACCTCTGATTCCATAGGCCCCACAAATAGACAAGGTCTCGCGGATGCCATTACTCCATAGAACTTACTCGGTACGACCAGGCCCTCCATCTGCGGACGCATCGTGACCAGGTGGAGATCCGCAGCCCCAAGACTCTCTCCCAAATTTGAGGCAGGCTGACTTGGCAAGAATCTGACATTATCTAGAGTCCTCCGATTCACCTCATTCTTGAGCCATTCCTCCCTCGGTCCATTGCCGACGAAGAGAAACAAGATACCCGACTCTCCTTGATCCCGAAGTTTTAGGGCCGCATCCAATACAGTCTCAAATTCGTGCGCCCTTCCCATATTGCCGGAGTATTCGATGATAAAATCATCGCCAAGACCGTTGCGATCTCTGAAAGCCAGATCCCCCCTGGGCACCTCGCCAATCTCCTGCTCCACTCCCGTATTGGGAATGACACGGATCTGATCATCCCTCAATCCTCTTGCTAGCAGTCGCTTCCTCATACAACGACCCACCGCGACCGTGCGATCATGGGCACGCATAGTGCTCGAAGAGAGCATCGTCAGCACCCGGGCCACAATGCCTCCCTTGGGAAAAACTCCCAACTCCTCCGCCACCTCAGGATAGAGATCCTGAGCCCAGTGAATGAGCCTCGACCCTTTGAATAATCTGATCAGCGGCCCGATCACGAGCAGCATCGGTGGGTCGGTCATCGTCACCACCACATCGGCACGGGGTAGGAACAGCGATTTGAAAAAAAACGACGGGATCATCAGCGCATATCCCAAGGCCCGCAAGAATAGGTTTTTTTTAGAGAAAGCCCCGCCAATCCTGTGAATAACCACCCCATCCTTGATGCTTAATCCGGCTGAGGACCGGCCGCCCGCAGTGACAAGCACGGAAACCGTCCACCCCCTGGCGACCAATCCCCGGCAGAGATACTCCAGCACACGACCGGTAGCCCCATCGTCTGGAGGATAAACCCTATTGATAAAGAGAATCGAAGGCATCTGGGGTGAAAAAGGAAGGAAGGATAAAACTGGAAACCTTCCTTACGGGATGTGAAGCATCGGCGAGACTCCATAGATGAGCCAATATTCTGTCGTCTTCAAGAACTCGATCATGGCAAACCGATTCACATCTCCCTGGCCTTCCTTGGCGCCCCACCAAGTGATGGAGGCGCCGACGATCCCGAATTTGACCTCGGGGATCACCTTGCGGAAAGTGGCCAATGCTCGCCTTGTGTGAAACGGTGAGGTAACGATGAGTGCATTCTTAATCTGGGCACGATCTAGCAGGGGCTTCAATAAGGTGGCATTCTGATAGGTTGTCGTCGCGTTACACTCCACGATGATCGCCGATGGCGGAACCCCCGCCTCCAGAAGCGAGCGCCTGTTGGCTTCCGAATCCCCTATGCCTGTCACAAAGATGATCGGCGCCACGCCGACCTTGAAAAGGCGGGCTGCTTCCAGAGGTCGCGCCTGCGGCTCCCCTCCAAGCACGATGATGGCATCGGCCTTTTCCAGAGGAACGGAAACCACAAGAAGGCGGTGCCAGAACCGCGAGAAGGCATTACCCTCAATCACAAAAAAAGCACCGGCTATGAAGCCTAGCGCCAGCAAGAGAGGGATTCTCTTCAACACGGCGGTGAGGAATCCCTCCTTGGCACCGCAGGGTTGCCGATCAATACCTGACCCGAACCCGAGCTCGCCAGCACCACGGCCCCCGCGCAGCACATGGAGCCCGACCGCAGCGTGACCCCGGGACCGACGAAGACATTGGCCGCCACCCAACATCCCTCTTCGATCACGATGGGCTTGGTCATCAGGTCAAATCCCTCCGAGTAAAAACGGTGCGATCCCGTGCAGAGAAAGGCCCGTTGAGAACTACAGACATGAGAAGCGATGGTCACGGGAGCTAGGCTTAGAATCATCACCTCATCCCCGATCCAGACATGATCACCAAGGGAAAGTCTCC
>CAIJRY010000167.1 GCA_903823215.1 uncultured Spartobacteria bacterium | reverse complement strand
GTGTCCATCAGGAGGGCCTTTTTGAGCGATGGTACCTCGGCCAGAATAGTGTCGATCGCGTCGTAGGGCATTCCTCGTTCCGATGGCTTGACAGGGTCGATGTCGGAGGTGCCGAAGTAGTAGTCGTATTTGTCATCCAGGAGGCCGTGACCAGCCATGAAGATGAGAACCGTATCGTCAATCGTAGCCCCTGAGAGGAACTCTTTGATCTTAGTAACACTTTCCTTGGTAACCTCCTTATCAGTAAGGAGCAGGGGTTTGACCTCGCTGTAAGAGGAACCAGCCTTCTCCTTGATCTTACTAATCAGATCAGTGGCGTCTTTTGCTGCATACTTGAGGCACCATTCGGGGCGATCATATTGGGAGACCCCCAGTGCTACAGCATAAGGGCGATGATGGTAAGGAATGTGCGAGTGAAGGTCTTCATGGGTTGTTGGTGATTCGTTACACACCCTAGGCTTCGTATTAGGGTCGTGGAAATACGATTTTAATCGAACGGTAAAAGTCCCGAATGAATGGCAAAAAAGAGCTGGTGAACGGGGGTTAAAAATCGACTCGAGGGGCGAGAAGGGTGCGGTGAGTGCCTGCCGCGAAGAGTTGATTTTTAGAAAATCGGAGATAGCCTTATGTGCATGAGCACTGTTGAAGAAATCACTGAAGCAGTGGCAGTCCTGCCCGAGCAGGATTTTTGGCTGCTTACGGATCGCATCCTTGAGATGCGTGAAAGCCAGTGGGATCGCCAAATGATTCATGATGCCCGCCCAAGCGGCCCTCTTGATCAGTTGGCTCAGGCAGCACTCGTGGAGTTCAAGCAGGGGAAGACAAGGCCCCTGCGGTGAGCAGCCATACGACGGCTGATTTCCGGAAGGGCTATGATGCTCTTCCTCCTCATATTAGGGAAACCGCCCGTAAACAGTATCGGCTCTGGAAAGAAAATCCTAGGCACCCTTCCTTGGTCTTTAAGAAAGTCGGTAACAAAGTCTGGTCTGTCCGTATTACCGAAGGATGGCGGGCGGTGGCGGTGGAAATTCCAAATGGGTATCTGTGGTTCTGGATAGGATCTCATGACCAATACATGAGAGTGATCCGATCAGTCTGATTCCATTGGGGTTCATCAGTTTTTCGCCGAACGGTCGACTTGAGAGCTGAACGGTAATCGCTTGGGAAACCTCCTGGCATAAGGCTCAAATGAGTGGTGCGAGCTGAAAATATCAGTATTGCGCATCACGCAGATCGGGCCATAGAGAGAGGTCATGAAGACCACAATTCTCTCCACGAATCGGATCGTCACACTTGGCTGTATCGCCATCATCACGAGCCTCACCTCGGGATGCTACACGCCGCAGTCGGCTTGCTACTACGAGCAGCCAGCCTATGTAACGGCATACAGCTAACGGACTTCAATGATCTGCTCTTCCTCTGGGATTATCTCACCCGGAGGGATGGTGACATTGCCTGCACCTACCATTCTATTGCCATCCATCAGGCCCATTTTGACTGATCTCTTACCATTCTTTCCGATAACCACTACGGAGGCGGATTGAACGAATTTGTATTTCCGTTGATCGCCTCCGCTGTTTGGCCGTCCAGGAATGTAGGGTGAGTCGATTCTTTTAAAGACCACTCCCTCCAGTCCCTCTTCACGGCAGTTCTCTAGGAATCTGCGCTTCATCGGTCGTCCTGTAATAGGTGGGACAAACCGAATCCAAGGAGCCTGACCACTTGCGAGAAGATTCAGCAATGCCACCAATCGCTCTTTCAGGGGATGTCTGCGGTAAGATCCATCATGCTCCAATAAATCGAAGGCATGATAAACCGTCCCTATAATCTCTCCATCGATAAGCCAATCCCCAGGAAGCGCCCGTGAGTCCCCAATGATGTTCTCAGGCAGGCCGCAGGCTAATCCTCTCCTGTTAATTCCAGTTATGACTCCATTTTCCTTACGGAGCAGGAGTCGTTTCCCATCCTTCTTTTCCTGCATCAACCAGTTCGGGGCATCAAGGAGCATTTCCACTTCTTCCTCGCTCATGGGATTGAGCAACTGAGGCAAAATGCCCGTAGATTCTGGAAGGGCTACCGTGAACGAGCATTTTGTTTTGCCCATCTCCCGGTAGCTGATACCCCCAGGGGTCAGTTTCGTAGGTTCTGTAAGTTTAGATGGTGGGGATTTTCTAAAAAATGATGATTTGAGTGTGGTTTTTCCTCGCAAAGTCGATCCCCGCTACACCCTAAACTCTCGCAACCAAAATCAGCTCCATTCAACTCTCGGCAGCCCTTTCAGTCCCCCCAGATGGTACGCCAAGACTGCGACCAATACGGATTTGATCGATTCATCCATAGGTTTATCGGATGGAAAGAACTGACAAAGAGTGAACTTCGCCTCCAGTGTCAGCTCATTTTCACTGCAATTTCTTGAAAACTCGTAAAGGCGAAGGATCTCTCTCGCCACTTCCCACAAGGCTCCCTCGCCATTCTCATCACAACCTGGAGTCGAATCAATCAGCAGGAGTTCACGGTCGATCAGGCGCTGGTAATCTCCGATGAGCTGCTTCTCTCCTCGATGGCTGGCCTGGGCATCCATCAGCTCCGTGAGATAGCTGGCTGCAAGAGTGACAGCTACTGCGATTGAAGGAGCTTTGAGGATTTTGTTGCTGGCATCGTCAAACCACTTCTCTCCTATCAGATCAGGGGGAGGAGTCATTCCAGCTTTGAGATTTTCTTGGCAACTTCAGCAAACACGGGCGCAGCCACAACTCCACCGTAATTCTGTTCCGGTGGTAGGTTGGCCTGATCTACAACCACGACACAGACATACTTGGGATGATCAACAGGGAAAAATCCTGCGAATGAAGTCACATATTTATCCTGTGAGTAATGACCATCGGGAGTGATTGTCTGAGAGGTTCCTGTTTTGCCAGCGACATCAAGACCATTAACACGGGCAAGAGGAGCAGTCCCATTACCCACTTCGATGTGGTTGAGCTGAGCGTCGCTGACACCTACTTCAGCCGCGAGTGACTTGAGGCTGAACCTCATCTCTTTGCGGCGCATTTTGATCATTGAGCGAAGAATCAAGGGCAACGAATCATCTACACGGGTAGATGTTTTCAGGGCTGGTGATTTTGCTGAGGGTTTCATTTCGGGAAAAAATCTACACCGGTAGATATTTCAGGTCAAAGGGATTTTTAATTTTTTTATCATGTCTCAGGTGAAATAAGAATTACTTCGCCCTCACATCTCGATCATCCGTCTGGAATGAACAGGAAAGCCTGAATTTGTCCGATTCCCCCAATGAATCAGTAATGCTCAGGTTCACTTAGTGTCACTTATCTGTCACAAGCAAACC
>CAIJRY010000166.1 GCA_903823215.1 uncultured Spartobacteria bacterium | reverse complement strand
GGATCCCATTCGTCATGAGGCACTCAACATACTGGGCGATCTTGCAGGAATGTCCCACCCGCTTCAGACTGCGGGAAGTGCTCTGTAATGACATTTTGTGACATTATGACAGGAGGGGGGATTGACACTTTCCACGGGCCATTTTAATCTGGAGCCTTAATCCCTCCAAAATTTTTAACAATACAAGCCGTGAGCGATCCCTCCACCGATAATCCCAGTATTCCCCCAGCGCCACCGGCTCCCGGTGCTCCCATGAAACTGCCGCCGCTGAAGCTCCCTCCAAAACCTATTGCGGTGGGAATCTCTTCAACTTCGATTCCTCCGGTGGGTGGTCCTCCTCCGGCGCCTTCCGGGATTATTCCTCAGGCTCCACCCTTTGCCGCCGCTTCCTCCCCATCTGGAACAGTCCCTCCAGCTCCGATCAAGCCTCCGGGGGCGCTGATTCCGCCTTCCATGCCCAAAGCTCCGGGGAGTTCAGGTTTAGCGCCCTTGGCGCCCAAGCCCGTGGTATCCAGCCCTGATAATCCGCCATCTTCTTCCTCATCATCTTCAGCCACAAAACCGGAAGCAGTTCCTCAGCAACTTCCTCACCCTCTCCCACAAGCGACAATCAAGTTGCAGTCCGCTCCTGCACCAGCTTCAGCTTCCCGCAAGACCGCAGAGGCCCCTTCAGTATCGTCATCATCGGAAAAGAAAATGAAGGCACCTTCTTCCGAGTCGCCGGAAATGTCCGAGGAAGAGAGTCAGGAAAATGCCGCTGATGATATTCCTCTTCCTATAGCCATTGCTGCTGCGGCTCTAGCACTGCTGGCAGTCGGCGTGCAAGTATGGACTTGGATTTCCTAAGCTTCTTTTTCAGATTTAAACAGTTTCACAAACACCATCATATATTTTATGTCCTCACCTCATGTAATTGAACTCACTGATGCAACCTTTGATGAGACGGTGGCCAAGTCACCCGTGCTGCTCGTTGATTTCTGGGCCCCATGGTGTGGTCCTTGTAAAATGATTGCACCTGTGATCGAGGAGATTGCAGCCGAACTTGCTGGCAGTGTGACGGTGGCCAAGGTCAATGTCGATTCGGCTCCCGGAGTTGCCGGAGCTCAGCGCATCACCGCAATTCCCACCCTCTTCATCTACAAGAACGGGGTTCTTGTGGAGCGCTCGACGGGACTTGCATCCAAGGCAGCCCTGCTTGAGAAACTCAAGTCGGCTTAGTAGATAGGTTTTAATCCTTCCATCACATTGCACACGGACTGGTGATGGAAACGCCCCGTGACCAAGGCTATGAAATGCCAGCGGAATGGGAGCTCCATGAGGCAACCTGGATTTCATGGCCCCGAAGGGAGGGGCTGAGTTTTCCTGAAAGCTATGACCGTGTGGTACCCGCACTGGTTAAGATGGCTGCTGCAATAGCAGAGTCAGAGATTCTTCGTGTTAATATCTCGTCGCCCGAGCAGGAGAAGGAGGTCAGGACCTTTCTCTCTTCCGTTGCTCCGATGGAGCGTGTGGAGTTTTATCCTATCCCCACCAATGAGCCTTGGTGCCGCGATCATGGGCCAATTTTTGTCAGGCGAAAGATGGAGCCGATGCTAGCGATCAATGATTTTGGCTATAATGCCTGGGGTGGTAAATACCCCCCCTATGATGCCGATGATGTCGTGCCGACAACGATAGCGAAACACTTTGGACTGCCACTTTTTGAACCCGGCTTCATTCTGGAAGGAGGCTCTGTTGACCCCAACGGCCACGGGGCGTTGTTGACCACGGAATCCTGCCTCCTCAATCCCAATCGCAATCCCTCGATGTCTCGCGAGCAGATCGAACAGGGCCTTTGTGATTACCTTGGTGTGGCTCAGATCCACTGGCTTGGCGACGGGATCGAAGGTGATGATACCGATGGACATGTGGACGATATCACCCGCTTCGTTGACCGTTCCACCCTGGTGACCGTGGTT
>CAIJRY010000165.1 GCA_903823215.1 uncultured Spartobacteria bacterium | reverse complement strand
CGGAGCACTCTCTCTAGGTAATGGCACCATCACTGGTAGCGGCACCCTGACGGGCACGAGCTTCACTGCCACGAACAGCTCACAGGCCGCGATCTCCGAAGCCCTCGGTGACATTGGCGGACTCACCACCTTCACACAGAACGGCGCAGGCACAACGACACTCACTGGAGTCAATACCTATGCTGGCGGCACGATTCTCTCCAAGGGCGGAGTCAATATTAGCTCTGTCAACTCCCTCGGCAGTGGAAACATCACCTTCAGTGGCAACTCGACCCTTGGTTTCAATACTCTCGCAAACCAGAAAATCACTAAGTCTATCAAGGTCAATTCAGGCTTCATGGGAATCATCTCCAACCTAGGTACCAGTAATCTGGAACTGGCAGGGGGAATTGATATCAATGGCGGCACGCTCGAACTGGCGGGGAACGGCTTATCAAGTGGCTCCTTCAACGTGACCGGTAAGATCAACGGCAGCGCCGCCAGTTCGGACCTCATCCTCTCCAATGCGGCAGTGACCCTTTCGTCCTCCGGTAATGACTACAATGGAGCAACCAAACTCTATGCCGGATCGACCCTGACAGCCGGCGTGTCCAATGCAATACCATCCACCTCAATACTAACCATCGGCGGGGTAGGGGAGTCCTCACTCACCAACAGCTATAACCTCAACGGTAACAGCCAGACGCTCGCCGGCCTCTTCTCAGGGACGGGCAGTTACAATCAGATCCTGAACTCCGCTGGCACCGCCGCCGCACTCACCATCGGGGGCAACTCCTTCTTCGGTGGCTCCATTAACGGGAACCTCGGGCTCACGATAGCCAATGCGACGGTCACCTTAAGTGGAAATAACAGCTACACAGGAGCAACGACGCTGAATAACTCCAGCCTCAGCTTGACCAACAGCGGTTACTTGTCAGCTACATCCAATGTGGTCGTTGGAGGCGGTAGCACTCTGCTGTTAGGGGGTGCCAATCAGGTCAATACCAATGCGGCACTGACCCTTAATGGAGGCAAGCTCACCATGGGGGCTGCTGCACCGGGAAGTCGCGCTTCGACTCAGACCTTTGCAAGTTTGACCTTGACGGCCAATAGTGTCATCGACTTTGCCAACCTATCGGGCACCTCATCCGTCACTTTTGGAACTATGTCGCTCGGTTCCAACCTCCTCACGATCCTCAACTGGAGTGGCACCAACCAGTGGGGAACGACATCGACGGGTGATCTAACACACCTCTACGACACCGCAGGTTCTCTGACTTCTGGTGCTCTCAGCCAGATCAGCTTCTATGGTACCTCGAGTCAGTTCCTGGGAACGGGTGCCTTCAACGGCCAGGAGATTGTTCCAGTCCCCGAGCCTAGCGTCATGATCGCTGCAGCCCTACTCCTGGGTGGGATGCTCTTTACCAATCGCGGGCTGCTAATCAATCTGATCAATCGCCGACGGTCCTCGTAAATCATCGACGATCTTATCCACTCTCGACGTCCCGAAGCAGGAGGTTGCGCGGGGTTGCTGAGGGGAAGCTAGGTGGGATTCGCTCCTTCAGTTCTGACTTGTTGTGCCTTTCTTGCCACGTGAAAGTCCCTAAGTAGGTACACCCCGTAGTCAAATCTCCGAGTGAGACAAACAGATATTAGTTTCTAGAGCGGTTTTAGAAAAGGTGTAGCCACAAGATGCACAAGAAACACAAGAGGGAGGAAGAAATCGCCGGATAATCTATTGATGAATTTTTTTGCGGACTGATTGGTTGGGCAGACTTTCATAAGATGGAGCCGCTCTAAATTAACCCAGATTATGCAATGGAATCATGGAAACGGAGAAATCTTGTTCACCAAGGTGGTGAAGGGACTCAGGACAGAGGGAAAGGCAAAAATCTGGAACTCATGAACTCACGCTGCAACGGATGCATAGCAACGGCCAGGCAAGCAAAGGAAGTGATGAAAGAGAGTAGCTTTTCCCTGCTTGAGCTGACTCCACGACAAGATGTCTGAATCTCACCAAGTGTCTTTTATTCCTCGTTAATTTCCTGAGTTCTTGAGTTCCAGATTAACTCTTCAGTCATCTGTGCCCTTGAAAATTCTGATCCGCGTGATGGGTGCAGGAATCCAACCCCTAATTCAATTTTTGGGATTAAGAATTGATGGGCATGCTTATTTGATGAAGTCATGTCAGATCGAAGCTGTTTTACCTGTGCCTCTTGTGCCTCTTGTGCCTCTTGTGGCCATGACTCAACTTAATTTGCTCTAGTCGGGTTGGACTTGTGGTGAGTATGCTTTTTCTTCGAGTGATGGGTTGATCCCGAGGAGGAGGCCGAGTGATGGGAGTGCGAGGTTCTGGAAGAGCTCTTTTTCTTCTGGGGATGGAAGAAGAAGCGATGGAAGGACCAAGGGTTTTTCGGAGTTGGCAGTAGGAAGTGTGCAGCCGGAGTCGGGACGTGGCCCGTTCGTGGAATCCCCAAGTCTTCGGGAAGGGAGGGGAGCCCCTTTTGGAAGCCCTCAAGGGAATGAAGAAGGATCTCGGCTCGATCCTTGAGACAACCCTCACGCCCGTTCAGCATCAGCAACTCAACAACATCATCTCCGATTGGAAATCGCGTCACCAAGGCGCACTCTATGTCGCCGGGATACGTCTTGCCGACATTTCCGCTTCCCGCACTGGAAAGGAATCCTCCAAGGGAGGACTCATCCTCGTTGCCGATGTCAGCCGTGCAGTGGGGAAAGTCGATGAGGCCCTGCAGTACGGGGAGCGGGCCATGTTCTATCTCGAGCGTCTTCCCCGGCTCACCACCATGCAGACCTCCCTGGCTCTTGCCCAGGCGGGTTCCGCACCCGCTGTTCTCTCGCTTGCCGGAAGCGCCGAGAAGTGACGTGACCTCGGTGATTTGAGCCAGTTGGTGTGTTAGTCTTCGGGTAAAACCAACCCAAAGACATGAAAGGCAAGAAGTACACGACAGAAGAGAAAATCCGTATTCTGAGACAGGCGG
>CAIJRY010000164.1 GCA_903823215.1 uncultured Spartobacteria bacterium | reverse complement strand
CGCCACATGGATTCCCAAGGCATTGGCAGGGGCATGAACGGGAGCGATGTCTTTGCAAGCGGCAATCGACGCCTCCGATGCATCGTCCAGCAGAATACTCTCGTTGAATTTTTCCCCTCCATTCACGACACGGTGTCCAACGGCCTCCACGCGGTAGCTCGTCAGATGTCGAAGCATTTCATCGAGGGCGCCGTCATGGCCGGCATCGGGTATGGAAAGGGTCTCCTTCGTCCCATCGGGAGACTTGATCTCGATGAGCGCCTCCGGACTATTGAGCCGTTCAGCGAGTCCCGAAACGACGGTCTTTCCGGTCTCCGGATAAACCAGGGCAAACTTCAGGGAACTGCTTCCGGAATTGATCACGAGAACCAGCGGCTGTCCGGAACCGGCAGCCTGAGAATGGGTAGAGGACATCAGAAAATCTTTGTTTTATCCAAATGAGCAAAATTAAAGCTTATTTGTTATTCCAAAGCATTTCAAGAGTATCTATTCCAGATATGTGAAATGCAGAATTGCCTGTGTCGGCAACCAAATTTATCAGATACACTCAACCCTGTTGTGAACACAAATATGGCTTCCACCTTTTCCACGACCGATGCGAACGAGGCTGTTGCCTCAGTGGCCTACCGTTTATCGGAAACGATAGCGATTTATCCGATTACGCCATCCTCCGCGATGGCTGAGTCGTGTGATGAGTGGCTCTCTAAAAATCGTCTCAATCTTTGGGGAGACTCACCCAAGCTTGTCGAGATGCAGTCGGAGGCGGGAGCTGCGGGAGCCATTCATGGAATGCTTCTGGCCGGTTCGATGAGCACCACCTTTACGGCCTCCCAGGGGCTTTTGCTCATGATTCCGAACATGTACAAGATGGCCGGGGAGCTCCTCCCCTTTGTCATGCATGTGACAGCCCGGACACTTGCAACCCATGCACTCTCCATTTTCGGCGACCACTCCGATGTCATGGCCTGCCGGCAGACAGGTTTTGCGATGCTCTGCTCCGCCTCCGTGCAGGAAGCGCAGGACATGGCCCTCATTGCCCATGCGGCGGCGCTGGAATCCCGCATACCCTTCCTCCACTTCTTTGACGGCTTCCGCACCTCGCATGAGGTCCAGAAGTGCGAGACCCTCGATGATGAAATACTCCGGGCATTGATCAACCCCGAAGATATTGCCGCCTTCCGTGCCCGTGCCTTGACTCCCGATCGTCCCACCCTGAGGGGAACGGCCCAGAACCCGGACGTCTTCTTCCAGGCCCGCGAGGCTTGCAACCGGTATTACGACGCCCTGCCCGGAATCGTCTCAAAACTGATGGAGCGCTTTGGAGAACTCACAGGAAGGCATTACAAATCGGCACAGTATTACGGTCATCCCGAGGCTGATCGGGTGATCGTCATCATGGGTTCGGGAGCTGAAACCGTGCAGGAAACCGTCAAGGCATTAAACGGTGCCGGAGAAAAAGTGGGGGTTCTTCATCTGAGACTCTATCGCCCGCTTCCCGCTTCCGAGATTATCGAGTCACTCCCTGCAAGTTGCCGGAGCATCGCCGTCCTGGATCGCACCAAGGAGCCTGGAGCTCTTTGCGAACCTCTCCATCTCGACATTCTTGCGGCCCTCTCCGAGGCCCGCGCCGAAGGAAGGCTGCCCATGGAGGTCGACCCCGTCGTCGTGGGGGGACGCTACGGTCTCTCATCCAAGGAGTTCACTCCGGCGATGGTCAAGGGGGTCTTTGACAACCTCCTCTCCGAGCGGCCAAAGAATCATTTTACGATCGGCATCAATGACGATGTGACCGGGCTCTCGCT
>CAIJRY010000163.1 GCA_903823215.1 uncultured Spartobacteria bacterium | reverse complement strand
TTGAGCCCACCCTCAATTTCAAAAACGATCATTGCTTCCTTAGGAATCAATACGCCTTCGGAATCATGGATGTCCTGCTGATCATAATCGAGGACGGAAAGCACCCTGGCCCCGCGGATTTCCGAAGGAGGATTGCCCGCATAGGAATCGACCAGTTTCTTGATTTTTGCAGCCCCCTCGGCTCCGTCAAAGGTCAGTGACTCTCCGCGCTCCAGATAGAATCCATATTCCGAGTAAATCTGATCAAGCAGCGTCACCACGGTCAGTCCCACAGAGGCTGCATAGGCGGCCACTTCGGCAAAGCAGATAACGGCGGCATTTCCATCCTTGTCTCGAACAAAGTCTCCGGTGTTATAGCCATAACTCTCCTCACCACCAAAGACGAAGAAGAGGGAGTCCTTGAGTCGTGCATCGCGAGTCTGATCCTCGGACAATTCGCGATAGCGGGATCGAATCGGTTCAGGCAACTTTTCTTCGTAATCGCGCTGCTTGGCCCCGATGTATTTGAAGCCGGTAAGAGTCTCCACACACTTCACACCGAATCCGAGCGCGATCTCCTTTTGTAGATCCGTCGTCACCAAGCTCTTGATCACCACGGCATGATCACGGTTGACCTCGTTCAAAATTCCCTTTTCAAAGAGTCGCTTGAGTCGATACCAGACCATGAGGGAACCAATCTGATTTCCAGTGAGCAGCACAAGCTTTCCCTCCGCGTCGCGGGCAGCGATCCCCATGCGGTCATCATCGGGATCGGTCGCTTGGACAAGATCGGCTTTCTCTACTTCGGCGAGAGCCAAGCCCAGGCTGAGTGCTTCCGGATATTCAGGATTGGGAGACTTGACCGTGGGGAAAAGACCATCAGGCACCATCTGGGAAGGCACCGGCCAGCATTCCACTCCGAGACGATGGAGCATCGGGACAATGATGACCCCGCCGACTCCGTGAAGAGGAGTATAGACCGTCTTGAGAGCCGGTTTGTGATGGAAGAGTTCGGGATCAATGATGAGTTTCTCAAGACGCTCCATGTAGGCTTCATCAATTTCACGACCGATTTTGATCACCTCTCCATGCTCCCCTTTAGGAAGGGCCTCGTAGGAATCGCCGTCACCGGCATTCACCAGATCAATAATTGCCGAGGCATGCGGCTCGATCACCTGTGCTCCGTCGTCGAAATAGACTTTGTACCCGTTGTAGGCAGGAGGATTGTGGCTCGCTGTGATATTGATGCCAGCAGTGGCATTTTTGTATCGCACGGCAAAGGAAAGCTCGGGCGTCGAACGCGGCCCCTCGAAGAGCAGTGCATCGCAGCCCAGATCGGTCATGACCTTGGCCGCGAGATCGGCAAACTCGCGGGAGAAAAAACGGGTGTCGTAGCTGATCGCGATGGAGGCGCGTCCGGGACGATTCTGTTTGATATGCCACTGACGGGAATAGATGGCGAGGCCCTGGGTAGCGCGAATGATGTTGTAGTCATTCATCGCATTCGTCCCGATGCAGGCATATTCGGGACGACCATCAGGACGGCCAGGCCCCTCTTCCGCCTTGGTCAGCACGGCTCCAATAGTCTTACCGCGCAATCCACCCGTGCCAAAAGCCAGTGTGCGGAAGAAGCGGTTGTTCAGCTCATCCCATCGTTTCCCCTCAACGAGTTCAGTGATCACTGCAAGCGTCAGGGGTGATGCGGATCGGGAGAGCATCTTGCGGATATTCTCCGCTGAGGAAGGGAGCAGCACACCGGTATTTTCCGCTGCGATGATGGAGTCGAGGAGGGTTGTCATGGAAGGATGTTTGAGTGAAATGAGATTTCCGTTTAAACAATCAAGATGCGTCCCCTTCGGCAAGCGATACAAATTGTTTTTGAAAAATACCGGGCCATCTTCTCGATCGGTCTTCAGAACACCTTTGTTTATCGCTGGAACTTCCTTCTCCGCTCACTCTTCGGCCTGATCCCCCTTTTCGGCACGGTCTTCATCTGGCGCTCCATTTTCAGTGGTTCCTCGGGTGAAATCGCGGGTTACAACTTCGGAGAAATGATTTTCTATTTTCTCATAGTTCTCTTGGTTGAAAATCTTGTCACGCCGACCGAGGATGAATGGCAGATCGCCGCCGAGATCCGCGAAGGCCAACTCAGTTCCCTGCTGCTCAAGCCCTTTGATTTTCTGGCTTACCGCTCCTGTATTTTCATCGGTTCGCGTCTTCTCTATACAGCGGTCACACTTCTGCCTGTTGCAGCCGTTTTCTGGTGGTTTCGTCAGTATCTTCAATGGCCGACTCATGGCATCACCTGGCTTTATTTCATTCCCAGCGTCCTCATGGCGGGAGCGATTCAGTTCCTACTCGCCTACGCGCTTGCCATGCTCGCCTTTTGGATTCTGGAGATTTCGACCGTTGTCTTCATTCTCTACTCCTTTGAATATTTTCTGAGCGGTCGGCTTTTTCCACTTGATGCCGTCCCCGGCACAGCAGGCACTATACTTCGCCTCCTCCCGTTTCCCTACGAACTTTACTTCCCCGTGGCTGTGCTGATGGAAAAGGTTCAGGACTCTCAACTTTGGCAGGGACTTGTCATTCAGGCCACATGGGTCCTCTTATGTCTGCTGCTTGCAAAGGGGCTTTGGCGTACCGGATTGCGTCGCTACGAAGCGGTTGGCATCTAGGAGCCTTTTTAGTAACGACTCATGGATCGGTAGATGATCGGAGATGATCCTCACCACGGCTCCGGTCGGTATGCGCGTGCAAAGGGATGCCACATCAATGGAACGCATCCTGATACAGCCGTAACTGGCCGGGCGACCAAGTAGATTCTCCTGGGGGGTTCCGTGAATATAGATGCCGCGCTGAAAAGCATTCCGATTGCCGGGCTCCAAACCTTCCAGCCAGAGAATCCGAGTAACAATCGGATCACGACCGGTTGCGTTTGGCTTGAGCACTTCACCCGTTGGCGCGCGTGATTTGAAAACGGCTCCAAGCGGCTGACCCATTCCTATCTTGGCTTTGACAATCAGCTTTCCAAGTGGAGTGGCATAACTGCCCAATCGATCACCAACCCCGAATTTCGAGGTGGATACAGGATAGAGACCATCTGCTTTGCCATCGGTCATGAGGAGCATCTTCTGATCTTTGACACTCACGATGATCTCGTGATGCGGATCGGAGGGAAGAATTTCGGTGTTTGTGGAAGAAATCCCCTCGGTTCCTTGCGAGATTTCTGCAGCAAAGGACATTCCCCTGAACGAAATCAGCAGGGAGAATAGTATTAGAAAGCGTCGTTTCGGTAAATTCAATCCGCCAGCTTCGCGCAGATCACCTTATCCGTCAACTGACACACGCTTATTGATTCGGAACAAGATGCTCTTGCGTAATCTCCACACGGGCACCTCGACCGACAAGATCATAGAGATTTGCGACATCCGCGGATCGCATGCGGATACATCCATAACTGGCCGGAGTGCCAAGCATCGCCTCTTGCGGTGTACCATGGATGTAGATACAGCGGTTGAAGGCGTTGCGGTTATGCGACTCCAGACCATCCAACCAGAGAATGCGCGTCACGATCGGATCGCGGCCCGGAGCATTGGGTTGCAGAACCTCACCGGTGAGACGGCGTGAATGAAAAACCGCCCCAAGCGGTGCCCCCTCCCCGATTTTCTGCCTCACACAGAGACGCCCAAGCGGAGTGGCATAACTCCCCTCACGGTCTCCGGTTCCATATTTCGACGTCGAAATTCTGTAGAGTGCCACAGGTTTCCCATCTGTCAGCACCAGCATTTGCTGATCAGGCACGCTCACGATCATCTGGTGATGTGTATCGGCGCAGCCAGAAAGAAAAAGCACCAAGGCACCTACAAAATAGACCCAATGTCTTCTTGTCATCACGGAAGTGTTGCCGCCACCTCCGCGGCGAAATAAGTCAGGATCATGTCGGCTCCGGCGCGCTTGATCGCCAAGAGCGATTCATCGCGCGTTGCTTCGTAATCAAGCCACCCAAGCCGTGCCGCCGCATGGATCTGGGAATACTCCCCTGAAACTTGATAGGCAGCGAGCGGCAGCATGGTGGATTCACGCACCGCACGGATGACATCGAGATAGGCACCAGCAGGCTTCACCATCACCATATCAGCTCCCTCCTCCTCATCCAAACGCACCTCCAGCAACGCCTCCCTCACATTGGCCGGATCCATCTGATAGCCGCGTTTGTCAAGTGGTGCGTCAAGACTCCCGCTTTTGACCGCATCTCGGAACGGCCCATAATAGGCGGAAGCATATTTTGCGGCGTAGGAGAGAATTCCTCTGTGCTGATACCCCGAATCATCAAGTGCCTGCCGGATGGCGTACACCCGGCCATCCATCATATCGGAGGGAGCCACAATATCCGCGCCCGCCTCTACCTGGGCAAGGGCAAGTCGGCAGAGCACCTCGACCGTGGAGTCATTCTCCACACCACCCCGTTCGTCAAGAAGGCCGTCATGACCGTGACTTGTGTAGGGGTCAAGGGCCACATCGGTAATAACGGTCAACGCGGGACAGACAGCCTTGATCGAACGGATGGCCCCATAGAGCACATTCCCAGGATCGCAGGCATGGGAAGCGACCGCATCCTTCTTTGATTTCTCAATGCAGGGAAAGAGTGCCACGGCAGGTATCCCTAGATCCTCGACTTTACGACATTCCTCGACCAGTGACGCAATCGTATTTCTGACTACCCCCGGCATCGAATCAACAGGCTCAGCCTCTCCTTCCCCCGCCTGCACAAAGAGCGGCTGAATCAAATCTTCCCTGCGAAGCGCCGTCTCGCGGATCATGGCACGAAGGGATGGGGAGACTCGGTTGCGGCGCATCCTGCGCACTAGATCAACACCGTAGTAATCTGAAGACATCATCCTATCTTTGCCAAGGAAGCCATTGAGTCAAGGGAAGTGAACATTCCTGATGATACATCTTGAACCCCAGCGCAAGCTGGTGAATAGTAGCGGCCCCTTTGACCCTATCGTCCAGTGGCCTAGGACACTCCCCTTTCACGGGAGTAACACGGGTTCGAATCCCGTTAGGGTCGCCACTTTGGTTTTCGGTTCTACCCCAGAGATTGGTGACGACAGATGTATAATTGGTTTTGGGTTCAGGATGGGATGAGAAAAGGCTACGGAAATTCAGCCAAGTCAGATTATAAAAACTCACAGTCTGTTCGTGTGGAGCACCAGTCGATACAATCATCAATTCAGTTGGGTACGGTATCACCCCGGAGGTGAAGGGTGGCAAATGGAAATCTGGGCTTTCTGCCTATTTATTGTTCCGCCGTGTTCAACCTGCCTTAATTATAGAAACTTTTATCCTAGAATAGACAATCTGCTCTACTTTGGTATGTTTGCCACTTGGAAAGTGCCAACTTTTGCATGCTCCCCTATGGAGTATCATATTTTCCCGGTGACATTTTTCATTTTAAAAAAAATATACCATGCCGCTCACAATAGGAATCCCACGCGAAATCGCCCCCGGAGAAAAACGAGTCGCCACCGTTCCAGAAGTGGTGGAAAAACTGATCAAGCTGGGCTTTCTCGTCACCGTTGAAGCGGGAGCCGGCCAGGATGCCAATTTCAGCGATGATTCCTACGCAAACGCCGGTGCACGGATCATTGATGGGACTGCATCTCTCTGGAGTGCCAGCGACATTATCTTCAAGGTGCGCGGACCGAATGCCGACGAAATAGCCCTGATGCGCGAGGGCACCGCCTTGGTGAGTTTCATCTGGCCTGCCCAAAACCCTGATCTTCTGCAACTGCTGGCCGCAAAAAAAGCCACCGTACTGGCCATGGACAGCGTACCACGCATTTCCCGTGCGCAGAAACTGGATGCCCTAAGTTCGATGGCCAATATCGCCGGATATCGTGCCGTCATCGAAGCAGCCCATCACTTCGGTCGTTTTTTCACCGGCCAGATTACAGCTGCAGGGAAGGTTCCTCCGGCCAAAGTTTTCGTGATCGGGGCCGGCGTAGCTGGACTCGCAGCCATCGGCACAGCATCAGGTTTGGGTGCCATCGTGCGAGCCAATGACACGCGTCCCGAGGTGGGGGATCAGGTGAAATCGATGGGCGGGGAGTTTGTCACCGTCGACTACGAAGAGGAGGGCGCCGGAACGGGTGGCTACGCCAAATTGATGAGCGAAGGGTTTCAGAAAGCCCAGCGCGATACTTTTGCCAAGCAGGCCAAGGAAGTTGACATTATTATCACCACGGCGCTCATTCCTGGAAAACCGGCACCGCTTTTGATCACAACTGACATGGTGAAATCCATGAAGCCTGGCAGTGTCATTGTCGATATGGCAGCGGAACAGGGAGGCAACTGCGAGCTAACAGAACCCGGAGAAGTGGTCGTGAAGCATGGGGTGACCATCATCGGCTACACCGATCTGCCGAGCCGCCTGGCTAGGCAAGCCTCAACCCTTTACTCCAATAATCTGCTACGCCTGGCCGAGGAACTCTGCAAAACCAAGGATGGACAGATCGATGTCAATATGGAGGACGAGGTCCTGCGGGGTACCACGGTCATCAAGGATGGGCAGATCACTTGGCCTCCACCGGCACCCAAGCTTTCGATCGCCCCTTCCAAACCAGCCGAAACACCCATTCCAGCAAAGGTCTCCGGCCATGGAAGTTCCGGGTCAAAAGCTTCGGGAATGACAGTCGCTCTCAGCTTTCTGGGAGCCGCACTGCTCTTTCTGCTCATCGGTGCTTACGCACCTCCTGCGTTCCTCGGACACTTCACGGTCTTTGTGCTGGCCTGCTTTGTCGGCAACATGGTGGTCTGGAATGTTACCCCCTCGCTGCACACACCCCTCATGAGTGTCACCAACGCGATCAGTAGCATCATTGCCATTGGAGCCCTGATGCAGATCGCCCCTCCGCTCGCAGGCTTCACGGATCGCCCCGATCTCTGGATTCGCTCCCTTGCGGTGCTGGGGATCACGCTCACAGCTGTCAATATGTTCGGTGGCTTCGCAGTCACCCGTCGCATGCTCTCCATGTTCCGTAAATAAAGAATCCCACATGATCTCCACAAGCCTCGCCTCGGTTGCCTATCTCGGTGCCGCTATTCTCTTTATTTTCAGCCTCGGGGGACTCTCTCACCCCGAGACCTCCCGTCGTGGAAATCTCTACGGCATCATTGGTATGGCCCTTGCCGTTCTAGCCACCATTCTGGGTCCACGGGTCACACCGGCGGGTCTTCCCTGGATCATAGGAGCGATGGCGGTCGGAGGTTCGATCGGTCTCTACGCGGCACGCAAGATTCAGATGACTCAGATGCCAGAACTGGTGGCCCTCATGCACAGTCTTGTCGGTCTTGCAGCGGTGCTGGTCGGCTTTGCCAACTACATCGATCCCGCAGCTGCGGCCAATCTCAGCAGCGCGGAAAAAGCGATCCATGAAATCGAAATCTACCTTGGCATCCTGATCGGTGCGGTCACCTTCTCCGGATCGCTGATCGCATTTGGCAAGCTCTCGGGCAACATCAGCGGTAATCCACTGCTTCTCCCGGGGCGCCATTGGCTGAACCTGATCGGCCTGCTGATTGTGATTTTTGTCGGATGGGAATTCCTCCATTGCGAATCGCTGCCTGCGGGAATGATTTTCCTAGGTATCATGACGGTACTCTCCCTGCTCTTTGGTATCCATATGGTGATGGCCATTGGAGGAGCGGATATGCCGGTAGTGGTTTCCATGCTTAACAGTTACTCAGGATGGGCTGCCTCAGCAACCGGCTTCATGCTCAACAATGATTTGCTCATCGTAACAGGGGCCTTGGTCGGATCAAGTGGCGCGATTCTTTCCTACATCATGTGCCGCGCCATGAACCGCCAGTTTTTGAGTGTCATCGCAGGTGGATTTGGTACCGCATCGGGAGCCACGAGTTCCGGCGGAACCAAGGCAGAACCCGAGGGAGAAGTGACGCCGATCAGCGCTGCAGAGACAGCGGAACTGCTGCGCTCGTCGAAGAGAGTCATCATCGTGCCCGGATACGGTATGGCAGTCGCCCAAGCCCAGCACACCGTGTATGAGATCACCAAGTTCCTGAGAGAGCAGGGAGTGAGTGTAAGCTTTGCTATTCATCCAGTAGCCGGTCGCATGCCGGGTCACATGAATGTCCTGCTTGCCGAAGCCAAGGTTCCCTACGACATCGTGATGGAGATGGACGAGATCAATGATGACTTTCCAGTGGCGGATGTCGCCATGGTGATCGGAGCCAACGACATCGTGAATCCCGGGGCGCAGGAAGATCCAAGCAGCCCTATCGCCGGCATGCCGGTGCTGGAAGTGTGGAAGGCAAAACATTCCATCGTCATGAAACGGAGCATGGCCTCAGGTTATGCGGGAGTGGACAACCCTCTTTTCTACAAGGAAAACAACAGCATGCTCTTTGGTGATGCCAAGAAAATGCTCGATGAAGTGCTTCTGGCATTGAAATCGTAACTGCGCACTACTTCGAGAGGCGGGACTAATTTCCTTCCCACGACGGGAAAAATTAGGCACGGCTGTTGTTCAATAGATTCGGAAACTGACATCTCGTAAAGCAACGGCCACATCAGCCCCTGAGCGAATTCAAAAAAGCACCGACTTGCAAGTTGCTGATTTGCTGTAGCTAAGCACTTGGCCTATAGTTGTCTATCAATCTTCCACTCCACCATTAAACTAAAAAAAGCTGGTGTAATCTAAATTAAAATGCCTAATTTTAACAGGTCACCCCATCCACTTAAAAAGCTAACACCAACTATTATCATGACATTAACAAACTTGAATAGCAGCTCTCTTCGCAGCCTGATTAAGCTTACAGAGCGAAAGGAGGCCCTTGCCCGCGAGATTGAAAAAATTGAGGGGCAGCTCTCATCCCTGATCTTGGGCAAACCACTTTCCACAGGCAAGCGCCGTGGCCGTCCTGCAAAGTCCCCCTCTTCTGCAAAGAGCAAGGTCAAAGCAGGCAAGCCAGTCAAACGCGCAAAACGGGGCGCGCTCAAAACCAAGATCTACGCCGCCCTTCGTGCTGCAGGTGATGCAGGAATGAAAGTTCCTGACCTTTCCAAAAAAATCGGGGTTAAGAGTCAGAATGTTCATGTCTGGTTTAGCAGCACGGGAAAGAAACTCCCGGAGATTAAGCGCATCGGCAAAGGCCATTTCAAACTTTTGGAAAAGGCCTCCGGGAACAAAGCTTAGTCAAATCTAGCCATCCGGGCGTTTGATCCAGGAAGGGTCAGCAGAACAAAGCAAGAAGATAGCATTCTGCTGTTTCTGACGGTATCCCGTGCATCACCTTCATTCCCGAGGGATTTTTCCCTTGCGATAGAAGCTGATCGCGTCCGCCGTACCTTCTCCAGCCTCCATTGAGGAAACATACCCCTTTGCACTTAGGACGGTTTCCTTGACGCTTAGATGAGCATTCCAGGGGCAGGCCACCATCGAGGCCACACAACCATGCAGCATGGCCAGATCGTTCTGATGATCTCCGACGGCTAGGATATCTGCCGTCGGCATATCGAGCAGTCGGCCTAATTCGGCCAGTGTGCTCCCCTTGTCATAGCGACGGTGGCAGAAGCGAACATAGATATCGCTTCGCTGGTAATTGAAATCATCGTGCCTGCCTGGGAGGGTGTTAAGTTCAAGCATCACGGCATCAAGCAACTCTTCACTCGTGGCCATCAACCCTTCGGGAACATCCTCGCAATTTTCCAGGACGGTCACTCCGGGATTCCTCTCAGCCAGCTTTCTAATCTGTTCAAAAAAATCCCCGGATTGGGAGAAGAGCAGATCATGATGCTGCTGACAGATTTTATTCCAGTCACCATAATCAATCCAACCGCCCTCCCCACCAGGATGGTGAATATGTCGTTCGCTCGTCAGGATGTAGTCTGGCAGGACTGGAGCACCCAACCTGTGAATGCCATCCAGGGCACTCTCCAGCGAACGACCCGTATTGACCGCCCAAAGAGCCCCCTCTTCCATCAAGGCCAAGAGCTCCCTCGCAAGCGTCGGTGCACATGCTTCGCCCCACTTCCCTCCAACAAGCGTGCCATCGAAATCAGTGCTGAGGAGGCGGATAGATGCCATCTGTTGACTCTTCCTAGAGATAAGATGCTCCGCAATCCGTAAATTAATAACTGGGCAGATAAGACGAGGAGGTGGGACCACCGGCCAAATCCCAGATTTTCTTGAGATCATGATCCAGAATGGAATCGTGGCTTGGCTTGAGCGTAAAATATGACTCTTTAAGAACCCGCAGTGCGTCAGTCTTGTGTCCAACCTTGATAAGCTGTGAGGAAAGGGGGGCGACAACCATATAGAAAAAATCACCTCCACCTCCCGCTCCAAGCAGGCGGAGCTGACGCTCAAACTCCTCAACGGCACCGGTATAGTCACTTGACTGCAGATGTGCGGCGATCAATGTCCACACAGCCCGTGCGCTCACATCGCTGTGGGCATCACGGCTCCATCCGCTTCGATTCTCATTGGCAATCCGCTCGGCAAGCTGCTGGGCATCCTTTTTTTCACCTGAACGAAGTGCCAGTTCAATGAGGGACTGCTCATGTTGCGCCTTGAGATCATTGAACCTCGAAAACTGACTGATCGCGGCCTGATGATGCGACTTAAGTTCATTGAGAGATGCTCCCGAACGAATCAACCATTCCTCGCGGGCATCCCAAAAGGTGGGATTTTCAGGACAGGCAACAAGGGCACTCTGCAACGCGCGGCCTTCACTGACCACATCCTCTTTTCTTCGGAAATCTGCAGCAATGACCTGATCCCTCCGCGCCGCATCCAAATAAGACGCACTGCCGAGATGAAGGGTCAACAGATCGAGATCATGGTCCGTGATAGGCGTCCAACCCTGGGGATCGAGTGCCTGACCCGTCGCGTAATTTTCCGACGCATAGCGGGCCACATTGAAATCCCATTGTCCCGACCCCTTGAGGTAGCCGATCCAAGCATGCCCCCCATCCTTCCCCTGACCTGAAAAGAAAATGGTCGGTATCCCAAGCGCTTTTCCCGCAATCGCACCGTAATAGGCCTGATCGACGCAGATACCGCCACGCGCCTTGATCGATGAGAGCAAATAAGGCCCCCAAGACCAGTCATAAGTATTTCTGGCAACCCTTCCCTGATCATATTTGATGGATTCGAAGGCTTTGGGAGGAGTCAGGTAGGCAAGCGTGGGATTTCCGCGGATCGAGGCAAACTCGGTGTACTTCAAGGGAGCATCGATGACAAACTTCAGATTAGCCGCCTCAAGCCGTCTCGGATCCATCCTCAGCTTTCCATTGCGGAAGGCATCCACCCACTGCGCAAAAAGCTCTTCCGGAGGATCCTCTCCTCTGGGAACATCGGCCGGAACCACCTGATGATGGGGCCAGTATTCAGGTGCAGGCTGATCCTTCACAACAGCCAGAGCAAGGGCAAGCGACTGAAAGTCATGCCAATCGGCACGGTGGGATTTCCAGATGGACTGAAGAATCAGCAGAACCTTGGGAGCAACATCATCCTGACTGACACACTCAGACCAGCGCTTTAGAAAATCAGGATCGGAGAGCGTTGCCGCAATAAAATCGGGCGTCAGGCGATCCGACAACAAGCCCTTTCCCATCGAGAATGGCGGGGTGACAAGCTTTCCCATAATCTGGGACATCATCGGGCCATCCGCTAAAACCTTCTCCAGAAGCTCTGGAGAGACAGGCTCGTGATTGAGCGGCATCCCGGATTGGAGCAGTGTGATCTGGAGATTGTTGCCCTGAAGGGTCTGTTGCTGCTCGAGACGCAGATGTCGCGAAAGCCAGCGTTTCATGACGGTGTTTTCCTCTGACATCAGGAAATCAAGCCATTGGTAGAGATCGACCCAACGCGCAAATACTTCCTGCGAACAGGAACCGGGTCTCCCCGATTCCGAGGCCTTCCAATTTAGCGCCAGAGCATCGCCAAGGGAGTTGCGGAATGCGGAAAGCGTTTCATTTCCTTCCATGGTGGCGATCTCCCGGTAATACGGGGACCGCGAGAGGTCTATTTCCATCGCCCCACAGGATTGGCTCAAAAAGATGAGCGAAAGGATCGCCTTCCAGAAAAAATTGATTTTGCAGGACACCCTTAAAAAGATGGCATCATTTAAGGATTTTGTTCGATCTAAAAATGGTAGCGCGTACGGGACTCGAACCCGTGCACCAGCCTTGAGAGGGCTTTGCTTAACAGTGTAGATAAATTCTTGTTGCACATTTGTTGCAGATTTTCGTATCTTTTCGCATAGATACACGCCATCGCATGATAACCACTATCAGCAGCAAAATCACTAAGAAGAAAACCAAGGTCAAAAGACCCGGTGGAAAAAAGGTGATCTACTGGCGTGTTATCACACCCAAAGCAGGGGGTGGTAGGAAACGCCGTTTCTTTGCCGATGAAACCGATGCCGATACCTATATCGAGCAGCAATCTGTCCAGTTAGCCAACTTTGGGACTGCCGCCCTCAGTATCTCCGAGAAACTCCGCGTAGAGGCTATTTCTTGCGAGGAAAGACTCAGAGCAAATGGTGCCACCTTGACGCAATCAACAGACTTTTATCTTGCCCACCTTGAGGCAACGATCAAATCGGTTTCCGTTACCGATGCAGTTGCCGCCGTTCTCAAGGCGAAGGAGGGAGCCGGGATGAGTGATCTTTACCTTCGGGATTTGAAGTGGAGGCTTGGCCGACTCTCTCAGGCTTTCCCAGACAAGAGGCTTGCGGAGATATCAACCGATGACATCCAAGGTTTTCTGGATGGTCTTGGAGTGGGTGCCGTCACCCGCAACACCTTCCGCCGGGACATCCGCACCCTCTGGGGGTATGCAGCAAAGCGGAATTGGGCTCGTAAGGAAGTAGCCGCCAACACCGAGGCAGCAAAGCCCACCCAAAAGAAGCCCGACATTTTCACCCCTCATCAGGTAGCCGCCCTTCTCTCCACCGATCAGGATGACGACTTGCTGGCCTTCCATACCATCGGACTCTTTGCAGGGCTTCGGGTTTCTGAGATTAACCGTCTCTCGTGGGATGATGTCGATTTGACGGGGGGCTTCATCCATGTATCAGCGGCCAACTCCAAGACCCGGACACGCCGCCTTGTGCCGATCCAAGCAAACTTGAAGGCATGGCTTGAGCCGATTGCAAAAACAAAGGGGCAGATCATCAATGGAACGGTGAATCCCAAGACCGTGCGCCCACGATCAGCAGGGGGGACATTTGGAAAGACGGGAGAGCCGGGGACATTCCGCCGCCGTCATGCCGCCGTCATCAAGGCCGCAGGACTCACCAAGTGGCCGGTCAATGTCATGCGCCACAGCTTTGTTTCCTATCGCCTAGCGGAGACTCAGGACGCGGGAAAGACCGCTCTGGAGTCAGGACACGATCAGGCAATCCTCTTTGCCCATTATAGGGAACTTGTAAAGCCACAGGCAGCAAAGCTCTATTGGAGTATCAGCCCCTCACTGGCGGAAAATATCGAATCCATCGGGAAAGCCAAGGCAGCTTAAAGAAGGGATTGTCCTTGAATTAACGCACGCGATAACGCACGCTTCAAACATGAAAACCATCACGGCGACTCAGGCACGATCCAAGATTTATCAACTCATGGACGAGGCGGCAGATTCTCATGAGCCGATTCAGATTACCGGCAAGAGAGGCAACGCCGTGCTGTTATTTGAAGAGGATTGGAGGGCGATTCAAGAAACGCTTTATCTGATATCCATTCCCGGCATGAAGGATTCCATTATCGAGGGAGGGAAGACTCCTGTTTCCAAGTGCGCCAAAACTCTTAGCTGGTGAAGTATCAACTCGTCTTTACCAAGCAAGCGGTTAAGGACAGCAAGAAGCTCTCCAGCGCGGGACTACGCCCCAAGACAGAAAAGCTTTTGGGGATCATTTCAGAAAACCCCTTCCAGAATCCCCCGCCCTACGAAAAGCTCACTGGCGATTTAACAGGCTTCTACTCACGACGAATCAACATCCAACACCGCCTCGTCTATCAAGTGATCGCCAAGGAAAAGGTTGTGAAGGTTATCCGCCTCTGGACTCACTACGAGTAGGAGATTTAGCAGTTCCTTTAAAATTCTCAACTCCATGAAAACGCCTATCACACCCGGAGAAATCCTTTTGGAAGAGTATTTGCTGCCGCTGGGTATTTCCCAGAATGCAATGGGCCGTGCCATCGGTGTTCCTCCCCGCGCCATCAATGAAATCGTTCTGGGTCGCCGCGCTATCACTCCTTCAATGTCGATCCGATTCGGTGAGTTCTTCGGGCAGTCACCGCAATTCTGGCATGGGCTACAGGTGGAATGTGAATTCCGCGCCCTTCGCTCTCAGGAGAAGAAGCTAACCGCCAAGATCGTTCCAGCGCGAGAGCTTGTAGCGGCTTAAGGGGTTATTGCTCAGGCCGAAACGCGACAGCGCGTGTTGCTGCAAAAATAGTTGTTGACGCGTAAGACAATGGTGTGCATTGTCTCTCTCGCCACCTTCAAACGAGGTAGCATTTAAACTAAAACAAGAACCATAGGCCTGAAGCTCCCTATAAATAAATAAATCCGACAGAATCAGCTTTGACGCGTATGTAACAAAAAAAACAAAATGACACAACAAACGAACCCGAAGGATTGCTCCTTCGATTCACTCGAACGCACGTCCGACATAGCTCGGCGGTGCAAGGTAAGTACCAGAACAGTATCAAAATGGATCGCTGAACACAGGATTCCATACCTTAAAACGGGCCGTACGATCAGGTTTTCATGGCCCGCAGTAGCAGCAGCGTTAACTCGCTATGACGGGACTCGGGAAGTTGGACCACATGAGAGTTAGTCTTCTGGGGTTGATTTGGGTTCTAGTTGGTTGGTGATGTGTTGTCCATCTCCGAC